>NZ_JBFODM010000075.1:0-116611 GCF_040908325.1 Aeromonas sp. R4-1 | reverse complement strand
TAAAACGGCTCGATGACTTCCACCATGTTTTGCCATGGCAGAATCTGCTCCATGCGGGACAAGAAAATCTCTTTTCTGGTCTGACGGCGCTTACTGCTGAATTCACTGTCGGCGAAGGTGAGCTGATGACTCATGATGAACCCTTTTTCATGGCTCCAGATGACAAACATGATCTCATATCAGGGACTTGTTCGCACCTTCCCTAACCTATCAATATAATCCCCTCTTGATATGAACAAATAAAGGCATGACAGGAAAACGTTTTACGTTAATTTAGTGTGCGGTAGTTCAAAGGTACAGCAGTTGTTTATTTTCATTCCTAACGTTATGTCTAAAATCTCTCCACTCCTGTTCGCTACGGAATCAACAGGACAATAACAATATGGGACTCTTACCAATGAAAAAGACACTACTAGCCGTCACTATCTCTTTATCTCTGTTTGGGCTAACAGCCTGCGATTCTGAAAATACCAGTAAAGAGCATATTCCTCTGGAACTGACTGTTGCCCATATCAATGATACCCATGCTCACCTAGATCCGACTGAAAACGCCTTGGCTATTCAACCGACAGGGCAACAACTGTTCAAGTTCAATGCCCAGCTGGGTGGTTATCCCCGTCTGAAATTCAAACTGGATGAACTGCGTGAGCAGGCTCGCAAAGATGGTCGTCACTTCCTGACCTTGTTTGGCGGTGATGCCTTCCAGGGCACTCTCTATTTCACAAAATTCGAGGGAGAGGAAGAATCACGCCTTCTATCTGAGATGGGGATTGATGCTGCGACCTTGGGCAACCATGAATTTGATCTCGGCAATACCCCCCTCAACAACTATGCAACCAAGGTCAACTACCCTATCGTGGCAGCCAACCTGGTCAAATCAAGCAGCAATGTTTTGAAAGACAACACGAATATTTACGAATATATCATTAAAGAAATCAATGGCGAAAGTGTCGGCATATTTGGCCTAGTGCTCGACAATATGCACGATATATCTTCACCAGATAAAGATACCCAGTTCCAGCCGATGATTGCATCCGCACAACGCACTGTTGATACCTTGAAGAAAAAGGGAGTCAATAAAGTCATCATGGTAACCCATATCGGCCTGCAAAATGACCAAGCTGTCGCCAAGGCTGTCAACGGTATCGACCTGATCGTCGGCGGTCATTCCCAAACATTCCTTGGCGATATCAATGAGATAAAATCCATCGGTTATAGCCAGCATAACCAGAATGAAAGCGATGATAATAGGTACGCCCAGCTGATCACCAATCCGGATGGTGGCAAAACCTGTATTGTTCAAGCCGGTGAGTGGGCCAAAGGCTATGGCTTGGTCAATGTTTCCCTGACTAAAGAAGGCACTATCACCAAGTGTGAAGGACGTAATACCCTGATGAGTGCTGACAACTTCACCAAGGAAGTAAACAAGAAGAAAGTTCCCGTGACAGACGCCGAGCAGACCAACGTTGTCGATTTTTTTGCCAAGTCGCCCATCATCGAGATAGTGCCGGAAAACCAGGCCATGCGCGATGTAATCAACACCGAATACAAACCCGCAGTTGAGGCATTGGAGAAACAGGTCATCGCCGATGTGCCCACCGAACTGAAGTGGGCAAGGATTCCGACTTCCGAAGGCTCTGATGGTGCCAGCCAAATTACCCCACTTGTAGCAGAGGGGCTGTACTGGAAATTAAATCAACTGGCAGACAACGGCCAACAAAAAATGCGCGTTGACTTCACTCTGCAAAACGCAGGCGGTGTCAGAACTAACGTTAATGCAGGCAGTCTGACCGTTGGTTATGTCATGGGGACACTGTTGCCATTTGGCAATAAGATCGCTGTTTTCAATATCAAAGGAAAAGATGTTCGAGATGCCATAGAATCAGCTGTTGATTACGCAGACTCATCAAGTGGGGCATTCCCCTATGTAGGCCACCTGAGTTACACGTATGATGGCAAACTTGCCAAAGGTTCCCGCCTTACCAAACTGGAAGTGATGGATGCCAACGGCCAATGGGCTCCATTAGATGATGCGAAAATCTACCGGATCGGTGCAAACACCTATATTGCTGCAGGCAAAGATGGCTATAGCGGTCTGCTAAAACGTTCCGAACTGCCGTTGGAGGGTGACTATATTGACTCTGGTGTCGGTGAGAACGAGATGTTTATGGATTACGCAAAAGATAAAGGAACACTCACTGCACTGCCCTATCCAACTGTTACCTACTACAAGAAGCCCTAATAAGCTTGCAGATAAATACAACGGCGCCTTAGGGCGCCGTTTTTATGGCATACTCCCTCCCCCATGCCCGAGGAGAGAGTTGATGGCCAAGTACGACAAGATTTCCCCTGAGACCCAGCAGGAGGCGATGAAAATTGCCCGTGCCAACCAGAAGCCGGGGCAGACCAAGGAACAGACCCAGCTTATCGCGCAAGGGATCCAGAAAGGCATCGACGAATACAAGAAACAGATGAAGGCGCGGGCCCGCGAAGCGAGCCGCCAGAAAAAATTGCAGGCCAAAGCCAGGCAGCCACAGGGTGCGCCACAAACCGAAGAGCAAGACGATCAGCTGGAGCTGGTTGAAGTAAGCCATCAGCATCCCCTGCCCTGGATCTTGCTGGTGCTGAGCTGGCTGGGATTTGCTGCAGCCTGGTTCTGGTTGCACTAAGACGCGCGAGCAAACCTTTATCCGGGATCCTCTTCACAGCCCGCACCCGAGCTGCTGGTGATTACCTGCGAAGAGTGATTAAATCCGGCGCCTCTTGCACCGGACTCCCTGTTTTTTGACGATCAGTTTTCAGGAAAGATGTTATGAACCCCGCTCCGCTCTATCTGCTGGCCCCTTTTGTTCTGTTCCTTGTGACCATGCTGCTCTATCGCATTTCGCCGCTGCGGGCGGTCGCCGCCGGTGGGGTACGCTGGTTTATCCTGCCGGCCTTCACCCTGTTTATTTTGCTGATCATCATCAATGGAGCCGCCGATCCCGCCCTGCGCGACCCGGCATTCCACTGGTTGATGCCGGGCCTTGGCTTTGCCCTGAGCCTGTTTCCGGCCCTGCCCAAGGCGCTGGTGCCACGGCTCGCCATCAAGGAGGGGGCCTTTGCCGCCCTCGGTCTGATGCTGATGAGCCTCGCCATGGTCTACTGACCAACCGGCCACAGCCGTTAGCATGATGCAAGGGGCGCTCTGTGACGGGAGCCCCTTGTACAAACAATGGCCTGCAGGCATCTTGGTGACAGGATAACCAGCAAGGAGGCCAAATGGACAATCCGCCCGATTTCATGGCGCTGTGGGATTATCAGGATCCCGCCGCCAGCGCACTGCGTTTTCACACCCTTCTTCCCGAAGCGCGCGCCGCCGCCGACCTGCAACTCGAACTGGAGTTGCTGACCCAAATTGCCCGCACCCATTCGCTGCAGAGCCAGTTTGCCGAAGCCCATCAGCTGCTCGACGAGATAGCGCCTCGCCTCACAGATACAACCCCTAGAGCACGGATCCGGGCACTGCTGGAACGAGGCCGCACCTTTAACTCGGCGGGCGACAAAGCCAATGCCAAACCGCTGTTTGAACAAGCCTGGCAATGGGGGCTCAAGGAGAAGGAAACCTATCTCGCCATCGACGCCGCTCACATGATCGCCATCGCCGCACCACTGAAAGAGCAGAGCCGCTGGCATCAACTGGCGATGGAGCTGGCGGAGCGCAGCAGTGACGAGAAGGTGCGTGGCTGGCTGGCTCCCCTTTACAACAATCAAGGCTGGACCCTGTTCGAACTGGGCCGCTTTGATGAGGCGCAAATCCAGCAACAGAAGTGCCTGGCCTGGCATCTGCAGCATAACCAGCCGGCCAAGGCGTTTATCGCTCGCTGGAGTCTGGCTCGCCTGACCCGGGCCCAGGGTCAGCACCAGCAGGCGCTGGTAGAGCTGCACCAGCTCAAGGCCGATATGGCCGAGGCAGGCGAACCTGAGGATGGTTATCTGTTCGAGGAGCTGGGGGAGAATGCCTTGGTGCTGGACGATCCGCTGGCCGCGGAATACTTCTCCCGAGCCTGGTTTCTGCTGTCGCAGGACCGCTGGTTCAGCGCCAACGAGGGGGAGCGACTGGCCCGCCTCAAGCGACTCGCCAAACTCTGATCCCCAAAATAGCAAGGGCGGCACGCTAGCCGCCCTTGCTGCTGGCAAGATGGTTCAGGCCCGGTTGGACTCTTCCCACCCCTGCTTTTTACGATAAATGGTGGAGGGGCTGATCTCGAGCAGGGCCGCCGCCTTGGGAATGTTGCCGTCACAACTGGCGATGGCCTGTTCGATCACCTCTTTCTCCACCAGCCAGAGCGGACGAATCAGCCCGTTGGCCACGCCAGTGGCGGCCGGAGCCGATGCCACCGCTGCCGCAATCGCAGCCGGCAGTTGGGGGCGCACCCCATTGAGCGGTGGCGGCAGAATATCCGGGCTCACCAGCTCCTTGTCATTGAGCACCACGATATTGCGCACCACGTTTTGCAGCTCGCGTACGTTGCCAGGCCAGGGGTAGTCAAGCAGCACTCGCGCCGCCTCGACATCGAAATCCTTGAAGCGTTTGTTCTCCTCCTTGGCGTAGCTTTGCAGCAGGGTGCGCGCCAGCAGCAGGATATCCTCACCCCGCTCCCGCAGTGGCGGCAGGGTAAGCGGAATGACGTGGAGCCGATAGTAGAGATCCTCGCGAAAACGGCCCGCTTTCACCTCCACCAGCGGATCCCGGTTGGTGGCGCAGATAAAGCGGACATCCACCGTCTCGAGCTTGCCACTGCCGACCCGCTGCACTGTGCCGGTCTGGATGAAGCGCAGCAGCTTGCTCTGCAGGTCGAGATCCATCTCGCAGATCTCGTCGAGAAACAGGGTACCGCCATCGGCCAGACTGGCTGCCCCTTTGCGATCCCCCTGGGCGCCGGTAAAGGAGCCCTTCACATGACCGAAGATCTCGCTCTCCATCAAATCGTGGGGAATGGCGGCGCAGTTGAGGGCAATAAAGGGCTGTTCGCTGCGGGGACTGCACTGGTGAATCGCCTCGGCACACACCTCTTTGCCGGTGCCGCTCTCGCCAGTGATAAAGACGGTCGCCTTGCTGGGCGCCGCGCTTTCGATGATGCGATAGACCGCCTGCATCGACATGGAGGCACCGATAAAACCGAAGAAGGAGCTACGCTCGAAGTTCTCCCGATAGTGGGCAACCAGCGAGCTCAACTGCTGGTGTTTCAAGGCATTGCGAACAGTGGCGCAGAGCCGCTTGCTGTCAAACGGCTTGGTCAGAAAATCGAAGGCTCCGAGGCGCATCGCCTCCACCGCCACATCCACCGAGCCGTGGGCGGTGATCACTACCACAGAGCAAGGCAACTGCTGTTCGGTGATCATTTGCAAAATATCCATACCGGACATATCCGGCAGCTCCAGATCCAGCAGCACCACGGGGGGAGGACTTGCCAGCAACTGCGCCAACGCTTGCTGACCACAGTCGGCCAGCACCACCTCATACCCCTCCTGGCGCAGGTGCTGTTCATAGACCACCGCCAGACTACGGGTATCTTCCACCAGCAGGACACGCGATTTATTTTCAGCCACTGGACTCATCCTTGTATTTGATTCTGCGATCTATTTTGCCTTATTTTCGCGCGCAAACCCAACGCCAAGACAGCTCTTTTATCCCGCGATTGCAGGGAATACACAAGTAAAAACGGCTCCTTAAGGAGCCGTTTTTCACTACAAGAAAAGATTACTTCTTGGCATCGTCTGCAGTCGGCTTCTCGATAGCCAGCAGCTCAACGTCAAACACCAGTACGGCATTCGCCGGGATGGAGCCAGCACCGTGCTCGCCATAAGCCAGCTTGGACGGCAGGAAGAACTTGAACTTGGAGCCAACCGGCATCAGCTGAACACCTTCGGTCCAACCCGGGATAACCTGGTTGAGCGGGAAGGTAGCCGGCTCGCCGCGATCGACGGAGCTGTCGAACTTGGTGCCGTCGGTCAGGGTACCGGTGTAGTGAACCTTGACGATGTCGGTAGATTTCGGCTTGGCGCCAGTGCCCATCTTCTCGACCACGTATTGCAGGCCGGATTCAGTGCTCTTCACACCCTCTTTCTTGGCGTTGGCAGCCAGGAACTCTTCGCCCTTCTTCAGATTCTCAACGGCGTCTTTCTCGGCCTTGGCCTTGGTCAGCTCGTTGATCTTGGCGTCGTAATCCTGCAGTACCTTCTGGATCTCTTCATCAGTCATCTTGGCTTCTTTGCCCAGACCGTCAGTCACCCCTTTCAGGATCACGGCGTTGTCCAGTTTGATGCCCAGTTCCTGCTGACGCTCCAGGGTATTGGCGATGTAACGACCCATGGAGAGGCCAATTGCGTAGCCAGATTGCTCTTCAAAGCTCTTGGCTTCGGCCTTGGTCGCCTCTGCCGGCTTGCTGGCTTCTGCCTTCACTTCGGCGGTATTGGCCGCAGCAGGCTTCTCGTCTTTTTGGCAAGCAGTCAGACCGACGGCAACGGCCGCCGCCAACAGGGACACCTTCAGAAATTTGTTCATCAGTTTCTCCAAACTCCAAATACCGCTCTCGGTTCCATCGTGAAATGAGAGGTTTATCGTGATAAGCGCCTTATACTAACGCCGTGATCGCAGGTAACAAAAGCGTGAGACCGCAAAAATGATAAAAAGTGCCATTTATCTGGTGAGCCTCTGTTTAATGCTCACCGGTTGCGAGCAAAGCTCCCAACCCAACCAGCAAATGACCCTCGCCAGCACGGGTCTGCTGACCGCAGATCTCTCCAGTGATGGCAAGCAGGCCATTGTCTCCAGCATCAGCCAGGGCATCATCGTCTGGGATCTGGAACAGAACCGTCAACGCTGGCGCTGGAAGCAATCCGACTCGGCGGATGATCTGGTATTCATTACCCGCTTTTCCGAAGGCAACAGCCATGCCGTCACCGCCACCCCAGACACCTTTGCAACCTGGCGGCTGAGCGACGGGCAATCACAAGGCTACTACTCACTTCCTGAATCCAGGCTGAGGGACATCGCGCTCTCTGCCGACGGTCGTTATGTGCTGATAGGTCGGGAAGATGGCAAGGCCGAGTGGCTCGATACCCGAAGCGGTCGTCGCCTGCAGTTTCTGGGGCACACCGAACAGGTCAATACGGTGGATCTCTCCGCCAACGGTCGCTACGCCCTGACTGGCGGCAACGACTACAGCGCCTATCTGTGGGATACCCGTAGCGGGCAGGTGATCTGGCGGTTCAACCATGGTGGCCGGGTGATCATGGCCAGACTGGAGCCGAGCGGCCGCTACGCCTTCACCGCCGACAGCAGCCGGGCCAGCATCTGGGATCTGAAAACCGGCAAAGAGGTGAGTCAGCTGCAATATGATCACCGCTTCGAGGTCTACACCAGCGCCCGCTTTGCCAACGATGGCAAGTGGCTCATCACCGGCGCCCCTTCCCGTCAGCTCTCCCTGTGGCAAGTGAGCGATGGTGCCCTGCTGCAGAGCTGGCGCGTCTCGCCGCAACCCAAGGTGAAACCGCCCAGCGCAGTGGTCTACGGCGTCGCTTTGCGCGACAATAGCCACCTTGTCAGTGCCAGCTCCAGTGGTCTGGCCGAAATCTGGACAATCAAGTAAGGACCCGAAGGCCCATGAGTCAGCAACTTAACGATCGCATCGAAACCCTGGAAACCCGTCTCGCCTATGCGGAGTACACCATAGAGCAGCTCAACGACGAGGTAACCACTCAGGGCCGTGAACTCGATCGGCTCAAATACCAGATCCAGCTGCTGATCGACAAACTGCAAAGCGTACAGCCCAGCCAGATTGCCAGCATGGCCGAAGAGACCCCGCCGCCGCACTATTGATGGGTGTGCAATCAACAAGCTGTCTGCTCAAGACCAATAAAAATCCGAAACCGGCAAAACCGGTTTCGGATTTTTTTATCCAAATGACCTGATAGCTGCGACTCGGCGTCTCAGAATCAGCCCGCGTTAACCTTTGTAGATCTTGGGGTTAAACACATCCCGCAGCCAGTCACCCAGCAGGTTGATGACCAGCACCAGCACCACCAGACAGATGCCCGGGAAGGCGGTGATCCACCAAGAGCCGGAGAAGATGTAGTTGAAGCCGACGCTGATAAGCGAACCGAGCGAGGGCTGATCAACCGGCATCCCCAGACCGAGGAAGGAGAGCGCCGCCTCGCTCATGATCGCGTTGGCCACCTGCACGGTGGAGATGACCAGAATGGGCGACAGGCAGTTGGGCAGAATGTGGCGGAACATGATGCGCGGGGCGCGGAACCCCATCACCTTGGCCGCTTCCACATACTCCTTCTTCTTCTCCGCCAGCACAGAGGCGCGCACGGTACGGGCATACTGCGGCCACTCGGCGATACCGATGATCACCACCAGCATCATGATGGCGAACTTCGAGTAGAACTCGGAGCCAAAGGTTGCCTGAAAGATGGCGGAGATGATGATCGCCACCATCATGGTGGAGAACGACAGCTGCACATCGGCAAAGCGCATCAGCAGGTTGTCGATGCGGCCACCGAAATAACCGGCAATCAGACCAATGACGATACCGAGCACCAGCTGCAGCGCCACCGCAAACAGGCCGATGGTGAGGGAGATACGGGCGCCATAGAGGATGGTGCTCCAGATATCCCGCCCCTGGTTGTCGGTGCCGAGCCAGAAGCGCTCCTCGCCGCCTTCGAGCCAGGAGGGGGGCAACTCGGCATCCATCAGATCAAAACTGGTCTGATCATAGACGTTGTGCGGAGCGAGCCAGGGCGCCAGCAGCGCCGCCAGCACGAACACCACAAACACCGCAAAGCTGAACATGGCTACCTTGTCCCGCAGGAAGTAGTAGACGATGTCAGAGTTCTTGAAACGTGCCCAGCGGCTTGGGCTTGCAGTTACAGCGTTACTCATGCTTACCCCTTGGCAGTCAGGTTAACGGTCGGGTTAATCAACCCGTAGAGCAGGTCGACCAGGGTATTGGTCACCACGAAGATCAGTCCCACGAAGATGACGTAGGCGGTGATGAGGGGCGTATCGACCCGGTGGATCGCTTCAAGAAACAGGAAGCCGGTGCCCGGCCACTGGAACACACTCTCGGTCAGGATGGTGTAGGCCACCATGGTGCCGATCTGCACCCCACCGACGGTAATGACCGGCAGCATGGTGTTCTTCAGAGCGTGCTGATAGTAGACCTTGTTGTTATCCAGCCCTTTGGCGCGGGCGAACTTGACGTATTCGGAGGAGAGCTGCTCCAGCATCTCGGAGCGCACCAACCGGATAAACAGCGGCAACATGATGGAAGAGAGCGACACCGCGGGCAGGATCAGGTGCAGGATACCGTCCCAGGTGAAGAAGCCCGACTCCCAGCCCAGCAGGTTACGGGTCTCGCCGCGGCCATAGGCCGGCAGCCAGCCCAGCTGGATGGAGAAGAGGTACATCAGCATGATGGCGGTCAAGAATACCGGGATCGAGATACCGATACTGCTCCCCGCCATGATGATCTTGGTGGGAATGCTGCGCGGGCGGATCGCCGAATAGACACCGAGTGGAATGGAGACCACCACGATGATGAGCGCGGCGGCAAACACCAGCTCAAGGGTAGCCACCAGCTTGTCGAGGATCACCTCGAGAGCGGGTCGCTTGAAGAAATAGGAGGTGCCCAAATCCCCATGCACCGCATTTTTCAGAAAGCGGCTGTATTTGATGAGGAAGGGATCGTTAAGGCCCATCTTCTCGCGCAACTCGTGACGCTGGGCTTCGGAGACGGATTGTCCCACCAGCTCGCGCAACGGGTCACCCAGGTTGTCCTGGATGGAGAAGGCGACCAGGCTGATGACGAACATCACTATCACGGCCTGATAGAACCGTTTCAGCAGGAATGTAAACATGCTTGTCCTTCTACGTGGCCTGTGTCGTGGCACAGGCTTCTGTTAGTGGGCGGAGTGGCCAGCTGACCACCCCGCCCCGTCCTTCCTTGCGACGTTCTCTTACTTGCTGACCACCAGGTCACCCAGGTAAGGGAAGTTCATCACGTTGACCACCGGCTTGATGTCGACGTTCTTCTTGGCGCCATAGGCCAGATCTTCCCAGTGCAACGGCACGTAGGCAGCATCTTCGATCAGCATGGCTTCGACCTTCTTCAGCATCTCGGCACGCTTGGCCGGATCGGTCTCGGCGTTGGCATCCATCACCAGCTTGTCAGCTTCGGCGTTGGCGTAACCGGCGCAGTTGTACTGACCCATACCGGTCTTGGCGTCCTTGGTGAAGGTCAGGAACTCGAAGAAGTTCGCGGTATCTTCGGTGTCGGAGTGCCAGCCGATCAGCTGCATGTCGGCGGCGCACTTGTCAAACTCAGGCCAGTACTGGGCCACCGGCATGGTCTTCAGATCCACCTTGATGTTGATCTTGGCCAGCATGGCGGAGACAGCCTGGGCAATCTTGACATCGTTGACGTAGCGGGCAGCCGGGGAGATGAAGGTCATCTTGAAGCCTTTCTCGTAACCCGCCTCTTTCATCAGCTCCTTGGCCTTGGCCAGATCATACTGGGGCACCAGCGCCTCGTTGTGACCGGCATAGCCTTTCGGGCTCAGCTGACCAGCAGGGGTACCGAAGCCCTTGTTGATCTTCTCGACAATGCCCACCTGGTTGATGGCGTAGTTGATCGCCTGACGCACACGCTTGTCTTTCAGTGCCGGGTTGGTGTTCTGGTTCAGCTCGATGATGATGGCGCGGGTACCGGACAGGGTGACCAGCTGGGAGTCCTTGCCATTCTTCACGCGCTCCAGATCGTTCGGCGCAACCGGATAGATCATGTCCACGTCGCCACCCAGCAGGGCTGCAACACGGGTCGCATCTTCCTTGATCGGCACCACGGTCAGGTTCTCAACGTTACCCTTGGAGGCCTTGTCCCAGTAGTTGGCGTTGCGGGCATAATCCAGCTTCACACCCTGCTCGCGGAACTTGACGGTGAACGGGCCAGTACCGGAGACGTGGGTAGAGGCATAGGAGTCGCCGTTTTTGACGATCTCGGCCTTGTCTTTGCCCGCTTCGGTCTTGCCGGTGTAGAACTTGGAGTCCATCGGGAAGATGTAGGTGACGGTCTGCAGCACCAGCGGGAACGGCTTGGCGGTAATCAGATCGACGGTGTAGTCATCGACTTTCTTCACTTCGCTGATGGGATCGAAGATCGCCTTGAAGTCGACGGAGGATTTCAGGCGGTTGACGGTCCACACCACATCGTCTGCGGTGAAGTCGTTACCGGAGTGGAACTTGACCCCTTTGCGCAGATGGAAACGGACGGTCTTGTCATCGACACGCTCGAACTTCTCGGCCAGACGGGGCTCGAACTGCAGGTCCTGGGTGTAACGCATCAGGGGATCGAATACCAGGTGCGACATCTCCAGGGTCTGACCGGAGAGCTGCTCCTGCGGATCCAGCGAAGTGGCGTCAGAAGCGACACCCACCTTGATATCAGCGGCTGAGACACTGAAGGCGAAACCGGCGGCAAACAGCGCCAGGGCAATCTTGGACAATCCTTTCTTCATCTTGTTCTCCATGCTTTTGGCTTTCTTATGACACTTTTTTTGACAAGCAGACCGGCGCACCGGCGCTCTCCTAGCTTGCGATTTCCAGCCCCTCGCGGGACATTCCCTTGAACTCCGGCATGAGGGAGATCAGCTTGCGGCTGTACTCATGCTCGGCATTGGTAAAGAGTTTCTCGGTCTCGGCCACCTCCACCAGATGACCGTGCTGCATCACCCCGATGCGGTCGCACATCTGGCGGATCACCGGCAGATCGTGGCTGATAAACAGCATGGTGAGCTTGAGCTCCTGCTGCAGATCCTTGAGCAGGTTGAGGATCTGGGCCTGCACCGACACATCCAGCGCCGAGGTCGGCTCGTCGCAGATGAGGAAGCGCGGGCGAGTGGCCAGGGCGCGTGCAATGGAGATGCGCTGGCGCTGACCGCCGGAGAACTCGTGGGGATACTTGACCCCGGCACCACGACCGAGACCCACGTGATCCAGCAGATCGCCGACAATCCCCTCAATCTGGCTCTCGCTGCTCGCCAGCTGATGGAAGCGGATCGGCTCGGCAATGATGTCGCACACCTTCATCCGCGGGTTCATCGAGGAATAGGGGTTCTGAAACACCATCTGCATCTGGCGACGCAGCGGGCGACGCTCGCGCTCGCTCTTGAGGGCGGTGAGATCGATCCCCTCAAAGAAGATTTTGCCGGTATCAGGCGGATAGAGACCGGTGATGGCGCGGGCAATGGTCGATTTACCGGAGCCCGACTCCCCCACCAGACCGAAGGTCTCCCCTTCGAAGATCTCGAAGCTGATGTTGTTGCAGGCGCGTACATACTGGCGGCGGCTCGGGAAGATGGAGTCCTTGGTGACGAACTTCAGATCGACGTTCTCCACCCGCAGCAGCGCCCCTTCATAGGCTCGCTCGTCCTGACTCTGGCCGAGCCAGTGGGTCTTGAGGTCAATATTGGTATCCGGCGCACTGGCATCCTCGATATAGGAGACCAGCGGGAAACGCACCAGCTTCACATCGGAGCGGGGTACCGCCGAGATGAGGCTGCGGGTATAGGGGTGATTGGGGCTGCCCAGCACCTGTTCGGTCAGGCCGAACTCCACCAGATCGCCGCGATACATCACTGCCACCTTGTCGGTAACGTTGGAGACCACGCCCATGTCGTGGGTCACCAGCATGCAGCCCACCTGACGCTCTTTGCATAGGGCGCGGATAAGCTGGAGGATCTGATCCTGAATGGAGACGTCGAGCGCCGTGGTCGGCTCATCGGCGATGATCAGCTCCGGATCGCAGGAGAGCGCAATGGCGATAACCACCCGCTGACGCATGCCACCGGAAAACTGGTGTGGATACTGCTTGATGCGCAGCTCCGGCTGCGGAATACCCACAGCCCCCATCAGCTCCAATGCCTTGGCAAAAGCGGCTTCGCGAGAGAGGTCGGTATTGGCCAGAATGGTCTCCACCAGCTGATGCTCAACGGTGAACAGCGGGTTGAGGGAGGTCATGGGGTCCTGGAAGATGAACCCGATACGGGAGCCACGGATGGCCCGCATCTCGTTCTGGCTCTTGCCGGAGATGAGCTCGCCATTGAGATAGATATCGCCACGGGCGATGCGACCCGGCGGGCTCAGGAGATCGATAACGGCGTTGCCGATGGTGGACTTGCCGGCGCCGGATTCACCGACCACCCCGACAATCTCACCCTTTTCGATAGAGAAAGAGAGATCCTTCACCGCGGCCAGCACCCCGTAGCGGGAGGGGTACTCGATCCGCAAGTTCTTTACTTCGAGCAAGGACATGTTTACCTCTGCGGGGGACATCCGTCCCAAATAATTCGTCCGTAAATCAGCCGCAGATGCCGGTTGTTACCTTGGGCAATATTTGCTCAATCCATGAGGCAGCGAAACCAGCGATCCGGGCGGGTTTTTTGCATTTTTTTGGAATAACCCGCGAGTAACTTAGACGGTTTGACCACGGGTGTAAATGATTGAGTTATACAATTCCGCAATGTTTTGTGCAGATAACCACCAATTCAGCAGAGATAAATGATGATTTTCATCACACAAATGGCCGGTGCGTCCGTACATCTATTGGTATCATTACTTTAATTTCAACAACAACGCAACAAGCAGCATTTATCACTATTTCCAAAACAATCACCAGCCCCGAATGAGTAGTGAATATTTATGTGAAATGGATGATAAACGGCAGCATATGCCGATGAATGAAAATTAAGCAGATATAAATCGGGGAATGCCAGAACGGTCATCCCCCGGAAGGTGGCTCTTAACCGAGCCAGAATGCCAGTAATTGCATACAAAACAGGGCAAACAGGCCGGCGATAAGATCGTCCAGCATGATACCCAAACCACCGTGGATCCGGCGATCAAACCAGGAGATGGGCCAGGGCTTGAGCACATCAAACAACCGGAACAGCGCGAAGCCCGCCACCACCCACTCCCAACCGGCTGGCGCGGCGATCATGGTGACGCCAAACCCGATCACCTCATCCCAGACGATGGCGCCGTGATCCGGCATACCGATGGCATCGGTGGCGCTCTGACAGATACGAATACCGACCACAAACCCCACCGCCAGCAAGGCGATAAACCAGTGGGTCGGCAGCCCGCTCACCAGCAGGTAGAGCGGAATGGCCGCCAGGGTGCCCATGGTGCCTGGCGCTTTGGGGCTGAGACCGGAACCAAACCCCACCGCCAAAAAGTGAAGCGGATTTTTCAGATCCAGTCGTGTCAGCTCGGGCTTTATCCTGAACAAACTCATGCGAAGTGATCCCACCCTTTCAGTTGCAACTCGACCGACTGGTCGCCACGCAGGTAGTCGATGCCCGGCTCGCCCGCCACAATGCGGCCAATGCGGCTGAACTTGACCCCGCTGTGGGCCAGCGCCGTATCGAGCGCGCCGCGGTGCTCCTCCGGTACGGTAAAACAGAGCTCGTAGTCATCGCCACCGGCCAGCGCCAGTTGCCACGCCTCCTGCTCGCTCACCGCATCCTGCAACACCGGAGAGAGCGGCAGCAGATCGAGATCGATCTGGGCCCGCACGCCGGAGGCCTTGAGGATATGGCCGAGATCCGATGCCAGACCGTCGGAGAGATCCAGCGCACTGCCCGCCAACCCGCGCAGCGCCTGACCGGCCAGAATGCGGGGATGGGGATGGTCGAGCCGTGGCAGCACAGCTGCCAGCTGGTTCTCGTTGAGGGTGCGTTTGCCCAGCAGGTGGGAGAGCGCCAGCGCGGCATCCCCCAGAGTGCCGGTCACATAGATGCCGTCACCGGCTTTGGCACCGCTGCGCATCAGGGCGCGTCCGGCAGGCACCGCCCCCTTCACCGAGATGGTGATGGAGAGCGGCCCGCGGGTCATGTCTCCGCCCACCAGCGCAACATTGTAGTACTCGGCCAGCTCCAGAAACCCTTCGGCAAACCCGGCGACCCAACCTTCGTTGATGGCAGGCAGAGTCAGCGCCAGCGACACCCAGCGCGGCTCGGCCCCCATGGCGGCGAGATCGGAGAGATTGACCGCCAGCGCCTTGTAGCCGAGATCCACCGGATCCATGTCGGGAAAGAAGTGTACGCCGCTCACCAGAGTGTCGGTGCTCACCGCCAGCTGGGTATCGGGGGGCAGGGTCAGCAGGGCACAGTCATCTCCAGGGCCCATCACCACGTCCTTGCGGGCGTGGGGGACCTTGAAGTACTTATCAATCAGCTCAAATTCACCCATACAGTAAAAAGCCAGCAATAAGCTGGCTCCTCTCTTAGATGCTGACGGACAGCAGGATCAACGCTTGTTCAGCGACTTGATCACCTTGTCCAGTACACCGTTGACAAACTTGTGGCTGTCATCGGCAGCAAAAGCTTTGGCCAGCTCGATCGCTTCGTTGATGACCACGCGCGGCGGTACATCATCACGACGGGTCAGCTCGTAGGTCGCCAGACGCAGGATCGCCTTGTCCACCATGTCCACTTCTTCCAGCGGACGGGAGAGGAAAGGTGCAAACACCTTGTCCAGCTCGCTGCAGTGGAGGGCTACCCCGAACAGCAGATCGCGGAAATAGTTCAGGTCTACACCCTTGGTGTCCTGATCGATCTTGAACTGCTCTTCGATGTCACCCACGTTAGCCTTGGTCATCTGCCACTGGTAGATGGCCTGGGTGGCGCAATGGCGGGCTTTACGGCGCTCAGACGGTTTCAATGTACTTCTCCTCGTTACACGTCCAGTTCTTTCAGGACGTTGATCATTTCGAGCGCTGCCAGTGCAGCCTCTGCACCCTTGTTACCCGCCTTGGTACCTGCACGCTCGATGGCTTGTTCAATGTTTTCAGTGGTCAGCACACCGAAGGCAACGGGAATTTCATATTCCATCATTACCTGGGCCATGCCCTTGCTGTTCTCGTTTGCCACCAGGTCGAAGTGGTAGGTGCCGCCACGGATGACAGTACCGACCGCCACGATGGCGTCGTATTGACCACTCTTGGCCAGCTTCTTGATGACCAATGGCATTTCAACCGCGCCCGGCACTTTTACCAGTGTCAGGTTGCTGTCCTGCACTTGACCTTGACGCTTCAGTACGTCCACCGCGCCGTTCACCAGACTGTCGTTGATGAAGCTGTTGAAACGGGCAACAACAATAGCAACGCGCGCCTCAGGAGCGGCGATATTTCCTTCGATAACCTTCATTGGAAATCCTGTATCTGTGCAATCAAAAGGGCCGGAGTCAAAAGTGCGCACATTCTAGCACAACAGACCCACGACAAAAACCATGGCCGCAATAGACGGCCATGATCGCGATTTAACCAGTCCGACGCGCTAACTCGCCGGTAAATTCCACGACTTCCAGACCGAAACCGCCCGGAAGGAGATGGTACTTCTCTGGTAGTACATTACTCGCCTACGTACTCAACCACTTCCAGACCGACACCACCCGGAAGGGGATGGTACTTCTCTGGTGGAGCTTTACTCGCCGACGTACTCAACCACTTCCAGACCGAAACCACCGAGGGCATGGTACTTCTTCGGCGAGCTCAGCAGACGCATCTTGCTCACGCCGAGCGCCTTGAGGATCTGGGAGCCCACGCCAACCCGGCGCGAGGTGCCCTGCCACTTGGCTCCTTCCGGTGCCAGTCCCTTGTCGGCGGCTTCAAAACCCTTGACCCGGGCCAGCAGCTCGGCGC
The DNA here is from genome assembly GCF_040908325.1 of Aeromonas sp. R4-1. NCBI lineage: Bacteria > Pseudomonadati > Pseudomonadota > Gammaproteobacteria > Aeromonadales > Aeromonadaceae > Aeromonas > Aeromonas sp. R4-1. The sequence continues at coordinate 99,863 of NZ_JBFODM010000075.1, read as the reverse complement.
CGTGGGATTCCGCCCCCAAAATCACCAGCACCCCGCCTTCGTCAGCGATGCGGGCCATGGATTTGGGCAGCGGCCAGCTGCGGGCGGCGTGGCGGTCGGTCAGCAGCAGATCGCTCAGCACATCGTGCAGATGGACGCGCACCAGGGTCGGCTGGTCGGCCAGCACCTCACCCTTTTTCAGGGCGAAGTGAACCTGATTGTCGATGGTATCGCGGAAGGTGATGAGGTCGAACTCGCCAAACTCGGTGGGCAACTTGCACTCGGCCACCTTCTCGACCGTGGTCTCGTGCTGGTTGCGGTACTCGATCAGGTCGGCGATGGTACCAAGCTTGATGCCGTGCTCCTCGGCGAAGATCTCCAGGTCAGGACGGCGCGCCATAGTGCCATCCTCGTTGAGGATCTCGACGATGACGGCGGCAGGCTCGAAACCGGCCAGACGGGCCAGATCGCAACCGGCTTCGGTGTGGCCGGCACGGGTCAGCACGCCGCCATCCTGCGCCATCAGCGGGAAGATGTGGCCCGGCTGCACCAGATCGGCAGCCTTGGCATTGGGCGCCACAGCCGCCTGCACGGTCACCGCACGATCGGCGGCGGAGATACCTGTGGTCACCCCTTCTGCCGCCTCGATGGAGACGGTGAAGGCGGTGGAGAACTGGGCATTGTTGCGATCCACCATCAGCGGCAGCGCCAATTGCTTGCAGCGATCCCGGGTCAGGGTCAGGCAGATGAGGCCACGGCCGTAGCGGGCCATGAAGTTGATATCCTCCGGACGGACGCAGGAGGCGGCCATGATGAGGTCCCCTTCGTTCTCCCTGTCTTCGTCATCCATCAGGATCACCATCTTGCCAGCCTTGATGTCGGCAATGATTTCCTGGGTTGTGCTCAGCGCCATGGGCTACTCCATCAGTGTGCTTGGGGGTTGAGCCCGCAGGCTCAACGCAAATGCGAGTGTATGTTGCTCTAGATTGGGGCGCATGGCCCCATTTCAATCGGAGCGGGATCACAGAAAATCGTTTTGGTCGGGGCCAACACCCCGACCATCAGAGAAAACCGGCCTTGGCCAGCTTGTCCAGAGTCAGGGTGGAGGCGCTGCTCTCCTGACTCTTGCCCATCATCAGCCGCTCCAGATAGCGGGCGATCTGATCCACCTCGAGGTTGACCTTGTGACCCGGCTTCCAGCTGGCGATGGTGGTCTCCTGCGCGGTGTGGGGCACGATGGTCAGGCGAAACAGGTCGCCCTGTACCGCGTTGACCGTGAGGCTGATGCCATCCACCGCAATGGAACCTTTCTCGGCGATGTAGCGGGAGAGCTCGCCCGGCGCCTTGATCCAGTACTCGATGGCGCGGCCGCTGCTGGAGACGCTTTTCACTTCCCCTACCCCGTCCACATGGCCGGAGACCAGATGGCCGCCGAGACGGGAGGTGGGCATCAGCGCCTTCTCGAGGTTGACCCGATCGCCCACTCTGGCGGCGGCAAAGCCGGTACGGGAGAGAGTTTCCAGCGACACATCGGCGGTATAGCTCTTGTCGCCCAGCGCCACCACGGTGAGGCAGACTCCGTTGGTTGCGATGGAGTCGCCCAGCTTGACGTCGCTAAAATCCAGGCCCGGGGCGTGGACGGTGAGGGCCATGTCCTCCCCCTGACGACGCAGTTCGGCCAGGGTCCCCACCGCTTCGATAATTCCGGTAAACATGCAGATCACCTTGCTGATGACGGGGGCAGCGTATGCCCCCTTGAACATTGAAAGATCAAGCTATTTTGGCGGTAATGCGAATATCCGGCCCCACCATGCGCACATCCTTGATGGCGAGCTTGGGCGCCTGGAACAGCCGGGTCAGGCCGGGCAGATGGAACAGGCCGCGCCCCTCGTCGCCCATCAGTTTGGGCGCCTGATAGAGCACCAGCTCATCCACCAGCCCTTTTTCCAGCAGAGCGCCGCACAGCCGCGGGCCAGCCTCAACCAGCACCGAGTTGACGTTCTGCTTGGCCAGCAGCATGAAGAGGCTGACCAGATCCAGCTTGCCATCCAGCAGCGGCAGCTCCAGCTGCTGCACCCACGCGGGCCACTCGCCGGACGCCTTGTGACGGGCCAGCAACACCGGGCTCTCGCTCTGGAACAGCGGCAAGTCGGGAGTGAGGCGGTTTTGCGAATCGACGATGACTCGCAGCGGCTGGCGCAGGGTCTCTTTGGGATAACTCGCCTTGACCGAGGGGGGCAGCTCGTCCCAGCGCACGGTCAGGGAGGCGCCATCGGCCAGCACGGTTTCGGCGCTGGAGAGCACCGCATCGTGGCGGGCCCGCAGTCGCTGCACATCACGGCGCGCATCCGGGGAGGTGATCCACTGGCTCTCGCCGCTCGCCATGGCGGTACGGCCATCGAGACTGGCCCCCAGCTTGACGGTCACTCGCGGGAAGGCGGTACGCATCCGTTTGAAAAAGCCCGGGTTGAGCGCTTCCGCTTCGCTCGCCAGCAGGCCGAAATCGGTCTTGATGCCCGCTTCGGAGAGCATCCGCAGGCCGCGTCCGCCTACCTGGGGATTGGGATCGACCATGGCCGCCACCACCCTGGCCACGCCGGCGTTGATCAGCGCTTCGGCGCAGGGGGGTGTACGACCGTGGTGGGAGCAGGGTTCGAGGGTCACATAGGCGGTGGCGCCACGGGCGTTGTCACCGGCGGCACGCAGGGCGTAGACCTCGGCATGGGGCTCGCCCGCCTTCTGATGCCATCCTTCGCCAACCACCACGCCATCCTTGACCAGCACGGCGCCGACGCAGGGGTTGGGGGCCGTGCTGTAACGGCCGCGGCGGGCCAGCTCGAGGGCCCGACTCATCCATTGGTAATCATCTTGACTAAACATCCGGGCTCCTTTGACAACACATCTCGACTTTACGCAGTATCGTAGGTTCGATTAGCGCAGCGTAATCGGACGCGGCAACATGGGTGAGAATGGCGGTTTACTTCTCCAGCTTGGCAATCTCTTCGCCGAACTCGCGAATATCTTCGAAGCTGCGATAGACGGAGGCAAAGCGGATATAGGCCACCTTGTCCAGACTCTTGAGCTCATCCATCACCAGATTGCCCACCAGCTCGGAGGCGACTTCGCGCTCGCCGGTGGCACGCAGGCGGGATTTGATATGGTTGACCGCTTTTTCGATGGCCTCCATGCTCACCGGCCGCTTCTCCAGCGCCCGCAGGATGCCGGCGCGCAGCTTGTCTTCGTTGAACGGCTCGCGGGAGCCGTTGGACTTGATGACGCGGGGCATCACCAGCTCGGCCATCTCGAAGGTGGTAAAACGCTCGTGACAGAGCAGACACTCACGACGGCGGCGCACCTGATGGCCTTCTGCCACCAGACGGGAATCGATCACCTTGGTATCAACCGCACTACAGAATGGGCAATGCATCGGACCTCCGGCGTTAATGGAACAGGGACCGGCCCGGCGGGCCAGGATCTAGGTCGGCCAGTGTAGCACGGCCATCCAAAACCGGTAAAAGCCAGAAAAAACAATGCCACCCGCAGGTGGCATTGGTCTCAAACCGGACGGTCTGACTTATCAGCCATAAACCGGGAAGCGGCGGCAGATATCCAGCACCTTCTCGCGTACGGTGGCCAGCACGGCATCGTTGTCGTGGTTGTCCAGTACGTCGCAGATCCAGTGGGTCAGCTCGATGGACTCGGCTTCCTTGAAACCACGGCGGGTGATGGCCGGGGTACCAATCCGTACACCGGAGGTGACGAACGGGGAGCGCGGATCGTTGGGCACGGAGTTCTTGTTGACGGTGATGTTGGCTTTGCCCAACGCAGCGTCAGCATCCTTACCGGTCAGCTCGCGGCCGATCAGGTCAACCAGCATCAGATGGTTGTCGGTACCGCCGGAAACGATCTTGTAACCGCGCTCGATAAAGGTCGCAGCCATCGCCTTGGCGTTTTTCACGACCTGAGCCTGATAGGTCTTGAACTCCGGCTCCAGCGCCTCTTTGAAGGCAACGGCTTTACCGGCGATGACGTGCATCAGCGGGCCACCCTGACCACCCGGGAAGACGGCAGAGTTGAGCTTCTTGTAGAGCTCCTCGTCGTCAGCGGCGGAGAGGATCAGACCACCGCGCGGACCGGCCAGGGTCTTGTGGGTGGTGGAGGTGACCACGTGAGCGTGGGGAACCGGGTTCGGGTAGACGCCAGCGGCAATCAGACCAGCCACGTGAGCCATGTCGACGAACAGGTAGGCACCGACCTTGTCGGCGATTTCGCGCATGCGGGCCCAGTCAACGATACCGGAGTAGGCGGAGAAGCCACCGATCATCATCTTCGGCTTGTGCTCGACAGCCTGACGCTCCATGTCGTCGTAGTCGATCTTGCCGGACTCATCGATACCGTAAGGGACGATGTTGTATAGCTTGCCGGAGAAGTTGACCGGAGAGCCGTGGGTCAGGTGACCGCCGTGGGCCAGGTTCATGCCCAGTACGGTGTCGCCCGGCTGCAGCAGAGCCATGTAAACGGCGCTGTTGGCCTGGGAGCCGGAGTGCGGCTGCACGTTGGCGTAGGTGGCACCGAACAGCTCTTTGGCGCGCTCGATGGCCAGGGTTTCGACCACATCCACATACTCGCAACCACCGTAGTAACGCTTGGAGGGGTAACCTTCGGCGTACTTGTTGGTCAGCTGGGAGCCCTGGGCTTCCATGACACGGGGGCTGGTGTAGTTCTCAGACGCAATCAGCTCGATATGCTCTTCCTGACGACGGGTTTCGTCTGTGATGGCCTGCCACAATTGCGGATCATAATTGGCGATGGTCATGTCACGTTTCAACATCCGTTTCTCTCCTGAAAATCGTTTGCGCGTTAGGTGAAGTGGGCGCGGGCATTGTAACGTGAGCTGGATCAAAGAGACAGTCCAACCACCTAAAAAAATGTTGAATTTATGTTGTAAAAAACAAGATTCCCTCCCCGTTCAATACCCTGGCCGCTCAGCCAAATGGCACATTTTTCATCCCGCTACGGGCGGGCAAAACCCGAAGGGGATCACAACGCCCTCTTTACCCATCCTGTAACATATTCATTCGAAACAAATTTAATGATGATGGAGCTGATTGCAGCCATGCATCCGAGGGGCTGCACCTAACCGGAGGAGTTCAAGATGGACCATCTGCTGACATTCGTGATCCTGGCTGTCTTTTTTCTGTTCTACTGGGTCTACTACACCAGCCAACGCAAACATGTCCCCACCACCTCGTGGGAGCAGCTCCCCACCAAAGCCGAATATCTGGCGGCCCACCCAGAATCAGTCGATGGCGACATCATCTTCTGTTATCACTGCGGCCACCACGAGTTGCTGGAGGTGGGAATGGTGCACCTGACCGATTTTCGCCGGGAATGGGTCTGTGCCAAGTGCAAGCAGGTGCTGTTTCGCGAGAGCGAATAACGGCGCAGGGGCTGGCCCCCTCTGAACGTTGTACATCGCCAGCAGGGATCAGAACGGCGAATCCCTGTTGGCCACCAGCCACTGCTGCAATCCGCTCAACGCCGCGTCAAATTGCGCCCCGATTGCCGCAGGCTCACCGCCCCCCGCCTCAAGAGCCGCGCAATGGCTGGCAAATTCGGTCAACCCCAGCGCCAGCGCACTCCCCTTGAGCTTGTGCGCAAGCTGACGTTGCTCACTTCCCTCATCCTGAGCCAACTCATCTACCAACACCCGCCCTTGCGACTCAAACAGCGCGACCAGCTGGCGGATCCGCGCCATGCCGAGCAGGGGCAGATCGGCATCCAGCACCGGATTGGCCCACCCGGGGTGGTTAGTTGGGGGCACGGCTACTGATAACTGCACCTGCGGCTCGATAGAGGCCCCTTCTTGCCGAAATAGTTGATCTATGGCGTTCGCCAGCACCGCCAGCCGCACCGGCTTGCCGACAAAATCGACAAAGCCGGCGGCAAGGCAGTGGCGGATATCCTCCGGATACATCTGGGCCGAGATGGCGATGGCGGGCAGCGACCGCTCATGCATCTCCTCGCTGATGGCGGCCAGATCCTCACGAAGGCTCATGCCGTCCATATCGGGCAGATTGATATCGAGTAGCGCCAGCTCGAAGGGGCGCTCGGTCACCAGCGCCAGCGCACTGCGACCATCCTCCGCCAGGGTGACGCGATGGCCGAGGCGGGTCAGCATGCCGTGCGCCACCAACCGGTTGATCTCGTTATCCTCCACCAGCAGGATGTCACGGGACTGGCCAAGGTGCAGCGGTTGCGCCTCGGCAGGCAACTGGGCGCTCGAACGCTGCAACGGCAAACTGAAGCTGAATTCACACCCCTTGCCCGGTTCGCTGGCAAGGATAAGCTCGCCCCCCATGGCAGTCACCAGCTTGCGGCTGATCGCCAGTCCCAGCCCGGTGCCGCCCTGATGGCCTATATCACGCTTGCGCTGGCGAAACGCCTCGAACACCGCCTCCTGCTCATCGGCCGGAATGCCGGGGCCGGTATCGCGCACCACGAAGCGGATGCAGGGCTCGGCGCAAGGGCCGTGACAGACAAGGGGCGCCACCGTCAGGGTAATCTGGCCACGGGCGGTAAACTTGACCGCATTGCCGAGCAAATTGCCGAGCACCTGCCGCAGCTTGCCCAGATCCCCCTCGACCACAGGCGCCAGCCCGGGCGCATATTTCAGCGCCAGGGTGACTCCCTTGGCCGCCGCCTTTGGCCGAAACAACGCGCTGAGCTCATCCACCAGCTGGAACAGGGGGAAGGGCTCGCGGCGCGCCTCCACATGGCCCGCCTCGATCTTGGAGTAGTCGAGAATGTCGTTGAGGATCTCCAGCAGGGATTCGCCGCTGTGCTCGATGGCGGCCAGATAGCGCTGCTGGGTATCGCTGAGATGGGTATCTTCCAGCAGTGTCAGCCCCCCCAGAATGCCGTTCATGGGGGTGCGGATCTCGTGGCTCATGGTGGCGAGAAACACCGACTTGGCGCGGTTGGCCTGTTCTGCCTCGGCGCGGGCCTGCCGCTGCTTCTCCACCTCCTCATTGAGCCGCTCGTTGGCGTGGCTGAGCTGGCCAGTACGCTCCTCGACCCGCGACTCCAGCTCGCGCTGATAGCGGCCCAGCTCAACCGCATTGTCACGAAACACCTGCAGGGCCCGCCCCAACTCCGCCAGCTCATCGCGCCCGGTGCTGGCGATCGGCTCAAGGGGGGCCAGATCCCCGCGCGCCAACCGGCTCATCCCCGCCACCGCCCGTTGCAGCGGCCAGACGATCCGGCCATAGACCATGCGCCACATCAACAGCATCAGCAGTAGCAGGGTGAGCAGGCCAATGGCCATCAGCGCCTGCTCCAGCAGTCTGAGACGCTGGCTTAGCGCCTGCTGGCTCTGCCCCAGTGAATCGCGGGCACGGCTGACCAGCTCACCGACCTGCTGGTTGAGGCTGCTCATCAGGGCTTCGTTGGCATTGGCCAGCACCCGCAGCGCCTCCCCCTTGCCGAGCCAGTCACTGCGCAGTTGCACCAGCTTGTCGCTTTGCGCCAGCACGGTCAGCGCCTGCTCCACCGCCTGCCGGCGGGCAGGATCGGTCACTGCCCCGGCCCGCAGTTGCAAGATGGCCAGCTCCCGCTGCCCCTCTTGCAATAGCGTTTGCAACTGTTCCTGCCGTTCGCTGCGCCACATCTCCTCGATGCGCTGCTGCTGCATCAGGGTACGATGACGCAGCTCGGTCATCTGCTCCAGCCAGTCGAGATCCTGCTCCAGCAGGCGGTCCAGCGTCCGGGTCGCCTGCGCACCTTGCTGTTGGTAGAGGGAACCCAACCCCGCCACCATCACGGTTTCGGCGTTCTCCATCTGGCTTCTCGCCAGCTCGGCGATCTGCCCAGCCGCCGCCACCAGACGGGCCCGCTGCGCCTCCCCCTGTGCCATCAGGGTCAACCGCTCCCCCACCAGCCAGCCCTGCTGGCCCAGATTGCCGATAATGCTCTGACTGAGCTGATCGAGGCTTGTTGAACCCTGCCCACGGCCGAGTTGAGCCAACACCTGCTGCAGCTGTTGCCCCTGCAGGGTGAGCAGGCGTCCCTGATGCTCCCGCTCCTGCTCGCTGGTTGCGGTGGCCAGCAGCCGTGACGCGCTCTGGATCTCGCCGCTGAGGCGAGAGAGCGTGCGGGCCAGCTCCTGATCGGCCAACGTCTGCTGCACCCCTTGCTCCAGCTGGCGCAGATGGCTAAGCCCCACCCAGCCCAGCAGGGAGGCACTCAGGGTCAGCAACGCCATCAGGGAGAAGGCCAGCAGCAACTTGCCACCCAAGCCGGAAAAGATTCTCACGGGAAGTCCCTTGGTTGTGGTCGGCTTTGACCGGATAATATGGCCCAACACTTTAACAAAACCCCTGACCATGCGAAGCGTCTATCTCTCCCCGTTGTTGCTGATCTGGTTGCTAATGCTTCCCCGCGCCGCGCTCGCCTTTGCGGTCGATATCTGGCCCGGCGGCGAATTCAGCGGCCAGCCGCTGCGCCAGCAGTGGCAGGAACCCGCCGCCGCAACCAAACCGCTGACCCTCTGTGCCCTCTACCCCCATCTGCGCGACGCCTACTGGCTTTCGGTCAATCAGGGCATGGTGGACGAAGCGAAGCGGCTGGGAGTCAAGTTGCAGATCCACGAAGCGGGGGGCTATGGCGCCCTCGCCGAGCAGCGCCAGCAGTTGCAGCGCTGCGTGCAGGAAGGGAGCGACGCCATCTTGCTCGGCGCGGTGAGCTATCAGGGCTTGCGCGAGGCCATCAAGGTCACGCCGCTGCCGGTCTTTGGGCTGGTCAACGATCTGCCCAGCGGTCTGGTGCAGGCCAAAGTGGGAGTCTCCTGGTACCAGATGGGCTGGCAGATTGGCCACTGGCTGGCGCAGCGCCACCCCGCCGGCAGCAAGCCGGTCTCGGTCGCCCTCTTCCCCGGCCCGCAGGCGAGTGGCGGCAACAACTTCGTAGAGCCGGGCTTTGCCGACGCCATCAAGGGGAGCGCCATCAAGCTGGTCAGCACCGAGCGCGGCGACAACAGCCGGGAAATCCAGCGCACGCTGGTGCAGCAGACGCTGGCCCGCTATCCCTACCTCGACTATCTGGTGGGCGGCGCCATCGCCGCCGAAGTGGCGGTCAACGAGCTGGCGCAGCGCCATCTCGACAGACCCCAGGTGCTGAGCACCTACTTCAGCCACGGGGTACAGCGGGGCCTGCGCCGGGGCAAGATCCTCGCCGCCAACAGCGATCAGATGCGGCTGCAGGGGCGCCTTGCAGTCGCTCAGGCGGTCTGCCTGCTGCAACACTCTGATGCCAATGCCGAGCAGTGCCCGCGGGTGATGGGGCCACCCATTCTGACGCTATCTGCACCGCTGGCCGACCCCGCCGATTCCCTCTCGGATGGCGCTTTTCGCCCCGTCTATCGGGTCGAATAGCCGTTCCAAATCCGATCAGCCCACTCAAGGAGAAGAGATGAAAGAGTTACATGCCAGCTGCCTGTGCGGCGCCGTCACCCTGACCCTGCCGGATCAGTTCGACTATATGGGGAACTGCCACTGCAGCGAATGCCGCAAGTTTTCAGGGGGAGATTACGCCTCGGTCGGCGGACTGGATGGCAGCAAGGTCACCATTGTGAAGGGAGAAGAGGCCATCGGCCGCTACAGGAAATCGGCAGAGACCACACTGGCCTTCTGTCGTCACTGCGGCTCCAGCCTGTTCAGCCAGAAGAGCAGCAGCGGCAAGATCAATCTGCGGTTGGGGGTACTGGACGATGTGCCGAGCCAGCGACCCACGTTTCACATCTTTGTCGGTTCCAAGGCGCCCTGGCACCAGATTGGCGACGACTGCCCGCAATTTGATACCCGCCCGCCGATCTGATACCCGGTCAAACAGGTCAAAGCCACCGCAACGGGGTCAGGAGGCTATCTCACCGGCAAACAGATAGCCTTCACCATGGACGGTGACAAACAGCTGGGGATCCCGCGGATCCGCTTCCATCTTGCCGCGCAGCCGCCGGATCAACACGTCTATGGTGCGATCGCTCGGGCCATCGCCGCGATGGCTGATGAGGGTCAGGATCCGCTCCCGGCTGAGCACCCGCCCGGCATGGGCGACAAAGGCCACCAGCACTTCATATTCGGCCTTGGTCAGACGCACCGGCACTCCGTCCTTGCTGAGCTGGCGGCGGGGAATGTCAAAACGCCAGGGGCCAAAGCGCACCGCATCGTCAGCCACCACAGGCTCGCTCGGCGCGGCGGCCGCCAGCGAGATCCGCCACAGCAGATTCTTGACTCGCACCAGCAACTCCCGTAGCTCGAATGGCTTGGTGACATAGTCGTCGGCCCCCATCTCGAGGCCGACAATCCGGTCTACCGCATCACTGCGGCCGGTGACCAGAATGATCCCCACCGTGCTGCGCGCCCGCAGTTCACGGGTCAGCAGCAGACCATCTTCCCCCGGCAGGTTGATATCCAGCATCACCAGATCGACCGTCTGCTCCGCCAGCACGGCGCGCATCTCCTGGCCATTTTCGACCGCCGTCACCCGATAGCCCTCCCGCTCGAAATAGCCGGTCAGCTTCTCGCGGGTAACCGCATCATCTTCAACAACCAGAATGTGGTAGCTCATGGGCAGGATTCACGATGGTCGACAAGGGAGGATTATTCTATTCACATTTTGTCATAAATACCCCTATTTCATTAATTTGTGGCGGCAGCCCTGTTCACAACGCCTCCCTATCATGGCTCCCATCAAAAAAGTGATGTGAGAGAGCATGATGAAAAAACTGTGGCACTTCCTGCGCACCCCCAGCCGTCGCTGGTCGGTACTGGCGCTGCTTCTGGTGGGCGTCGGCGTCACCCTCGCGGGCACCGTCGGCCTGCACTATGGCTTTGAGAAAACCAGCAGCCTCGAATTCTGTATCTCCTGCCACTCCATGAAAGACACCGTCTATCCGGAGTACAAGGAGTCCATCCACTTCAAGAATGCCTCAGGGGTACAGGCGGTCTGTACCGACTGTCACCAGCCGAAGGACTTTGTCGGCAAGGTGGCCCGCAAGATGGAGGCGGCCAACGACCTCTATCAGGAGTACATAGGCCACAGCATCGACACCCAGGAGAAGTTCGAGGACCGGCGCCTGCATCTGGCCGAGAAGGTGTGGGCACGGATGAGCAGCCAGAACTCCAAGACCTGCAAGTCCTGCCACAGCTACGACAACATGGATCACGCCAAGCAGTCCCCGGCGGCAGCGCTGGCGATGAAAGATGCGGCGGCGAAGAACATGAACTGCATCGAGTGCCACAAGGGCATCGCCCACGAACTGCCCAACATGGCGGGGGGCTTCCGGGCCACTTACGCCACCCTGGTCAACGACGCGCAAGAGGCGCCAGCCGCCGAGACCCTCTACAACCTGGGTGAAAAAGATCTCTATGCCAGCGAACAGAGCACCGACCCGGTCGGCAAACTGCTGCCCGCCTCCCGCATCGACGTGGTGGACCGCAGCGGCGATCGCCTCAAGGTGACCATCGAAGGGTGGCGCGAGAGCGATGGCAAGGGCCGGGTGCTGAGCGAATACATGGGCAAGCGGGTCTTCGTCGCCACCATCCGTGACGAACTGAAAGCGAGCGAGAAAGTGCTCAAGCAGGAGACCGACAGCGCCACCCATATCAAGTGGGAGCAGGTTCAGGTGCAGGCCTGGGTCGATGGCAAAGGCTTTGAGTCCTCGCTCAAGCCGATCTGGGATTACGCCGGCGAGATGTACAAATCCACCTGCAACTCCTGCCACGGCGCGCCGGATCCCGCTCACTTCACTGCCAACGGCTGGATCTCGGGCCTCAAGGCAATGTCTGCCTACTATCGCCTGAGCAAGGAAGAGGAGCGCACCCTGCTCAAATACCTGCAGAACCATGCCGCCGATACCGGTGGTCAGGGCAGCCACTAATTCCGGATTCGAGTTCCGGATCCGAGAGAGGAATAACAAGATGATCAATATTTCCCGTCGTGGTTTTCTGGGTGGCTTGCTGGCCAGCGGTGCCTCTGCCCTGATCGGCCCCTCCCTGCTCGGCCGCGCCGTGATGGCCGCCGAGTCTGGCGACAAGCTGGTGCAGTCCGGCTCCCACTGGGGCGCCTTCCGTGCCCGGGTGGTCGATGGGCGCTGGGTCGAGACCCTGCCGTTCGAGCATGACAAGCACCCCACCGACATGCTCAAAGCCTTGAGTGAGGTGGTCTACAACCCCTCCCGCATCCGCTACCCCATGGTGCGGCTGGACTGGCTGCGCAAGGGCCACCAGTCCGACACCAGCGAACGTGGCCAGAACCGCTTTGTGCGGGTGACCTGGTCTCAGGCGCTGGACTTCTTCTATCACGAGCTGGAGCGGGTGCAGAAAACCTATGGCCCGAGCGCCCTCTATGCCGGTCACTCCGGCTGGCAGTCGGTGGGCAAGCTGCACTCCGCTGGCGCCATGCTGGGACGCGCCATGAACCTGCACGGCACCTATCTGGCCAAGGCCGGTGACTACTCCACTGGTGCCGCCCAAGTGATCCTGCCCCACGTGGCGGGCGCTATGGAGGTGTATGAACAGCAGACCTCCTGGCCGCTGGTGCTGGAGCACAGCAAAACCATCGTCATCTGGGGCTCCGATCCCATCAAGAACCTGCAGGTGGGCTGGCTGGTGCCGGATCACAGCGTCTACGACTACTGGGCACAGCTGAAAGAGAAGGTGGCCAAGGGCGAGATCCGGGTGATCAGTGTCGATCCGGTCAAATCCAAGACCCAGAAGTACCTCAATTGCGATCAGGTGACCCTGAATCCGCAGACCGACGTGCCGCTGATGCTGGGCATCGCCCACACCCTCTACAGCGAGAAGCGCCACGACGAAGCGTTCCTGAAGAACTACACCACCGGTTTTGACAAGTTTCTGCCCTACCTGCTGGGCACCAGCGATGGTCAGGTGAAGGATGCCGAGTGGGCCGCGGCCATCTGTGGCGTGCCTGCCGAGACCATTCGTGAGCTGGCACGCGCCATGAGCAGCGGCCGCACCCAGCTTATCGGCGGCTGGTGTGTGCAGCGCATGCACCACGGCGAACAGTACGCCTGGATGCTGGTGGTACTGGCCTCCATGCTTGGTCAGATCGGCCTGCCGGGGGGCGGTTACGGCTTTGGCTGGCACTACAACGGAGCGGGCACCATCACCTCCAGCGGCCCCATCATGTCAGGTTTCAGCTCGGTCATTCCCGGGGTCAAGCCGCTCCATGACGGCGACTGGAAGGGCTACTCCAAATTCATTCCGGTGGCCCGCTTCGTCGACTGCATCCTCAATCCGGGCAAGCAGATCGCCTTCAACGGCCAGACCATCACCTACCCCCACATGAAGATGGCGGTGTTCTGCGGCAACAACCCGTTCCACCACCAGCAGGATCGCAACAAGATGGTCGCCGCCTGGCGCAAGCTGGAAACCGTGGTCAGCATCGATCACCAGTGGACGGCCAGCTGCCGTTTCGCCGATATCGTGCTGCCCGCCACTACCACCTATGAGCGGGACGACATCGAGCAGTGGGGCTCCCACTCCAACGCGGGCATTCTGGCCATGTACAAGGTGGTGGAGCCGCTGTTCGAGGCGCGCGATGACTACGACATCTTCGCAGATCTCTGCCGTCGCTTCGGTCGCGAGGCCGAGTTCACCGGCGGCAAGAGCAAGCTGGAGTGGATCCAGAGCATCTATGACGACGCCCGCCTGCAGGGCCGCGGCATCGGCATTCGTCTGCCCCGCTTCAGCCAGTTCTGGCACGGGGAAGGCTTCGTCACCTTCCCGGCGGGCCAGCCCTGGGTGCGCCACGAGTCGTTCCGTCAGGAGCCGGATCTGGAACCCCTCGGTACCCCGTCCGGTCTCATCGAGATCTACTCCAAGACCATCGCCGACTACGGCTATGGGGATTGCCCGGGCCACCCGGTCTGGATCGAGCCCTACGAGCGCTCTCACGGCGGGCCGGGCAGCAAACAGTACCCGCTGCACCTGCAATCCTGCCACCCGGACAAGCGGCTGCACAGCCAGCTCTGCTCCTCCGACAACTACCGAGCCACCTACACGGTGCAGGGTCGCGAACCTGTCTACATGAATCCGCAGGATGCCAAATCCCGTGGCCTCAAGGACGGCGATCTGGTGCGGGTGTTCAACGGCCGCGGTCAGGTATTGGCCGGGCTGGTGGTGAGCGATGACTACGCCCCTGGGGTGGTGCGCATTCAGGAAGGGGCCTGGTATGGCCCGCAAGAGGGCGGCAAGGTGGGTACGCTCTGTACCTACGGCGATCCCAACGTGTTGACCGCCGACATCGGCTCTTCCAGCCTAGCGCAGGCCACCACGGCCCATACCGCGCTGGTGGAGATCGAGAAGTTCCGCGGACAGGCGCCCGCCGTCACTGCCTTCGGCGCGCCGGAATCGGCCAAGGGCATCGACCCCATGTTCCCGGCACTCTGACCCCAGGGGGACGAAAGCGCCCCCTTGAGTTTCCTTTATTTTTAAAGTCGTTAGAATCGGGAGCCATCAAGGCTCCCGATTGCCATCCACGGAGGAAAAATGCAGGAATTTATGGCTACCAGCGAACGCCGGGCCGAACTCTACTGGTGGTTCTCCACCCTGTTCGCCGCCGAACTCAGTGATGAGCAGATCGCCGAATATGACACCTATGATGTACGAAGCTTCCTGAAAAGCCTCTCCACCCTGGATCCGATGCGCGAAGCCGTGGCCGAACTCAACGAGGCCATCGCCCGCCTGCTGGTGCGCCCGGATCGCCAGCTGGAACTGGCCGCCGACTTCGCCGGCCTGTTTCTGGTGGATCCCAAACAGGGCGCCCTGCCCTACGAATCGCTCTATCGTGGTGAGGCCAAGCTGCTGATGCAGGCCCCGATGGCCGAGATGCAGGCCCGCCTCGATCGCCTCGGCATCAATGTCAGCGACAAATACAAAGAGCCTGCGGATCATCTGGCCATCGAGCTGGATCTGATGGGCAATCTCATCATCCGCGCGGCGGAAGCCAAGAGCGCAGCCGAGCGGGAACGCTGGCTCGACGAGCAGGAAGCGCTGCTGCACGGCCATCTGCTGGGGTGGTTTGACAAGTTCGAAAGCGCCTGTCGCGCCGCCGACCGGTTTGGCTTCTACGGCGCCAGTGCCCGCCTGCTGGGGGTCTTCCTCAAGATGGATGCCAACTACCTCTCTCTGGTCAAACCGGCACCGTCCGCCGACTGAGTCCGCGATGAAGACAGCCCTGCTTCTGATTGCATGCTGGCTGCTGGCCCTGATCCCACTGGATCAGGGCATTACTCCCCTGATTGCGCTGCTGTTCAACCCGGATCGCGAGCTCTACGGCACCGCCCAGCTCACCGGCTTTGCCGGCATCCTGCTCACCCTCTACCTTGCCAATCTCGGCGTCGAGGTGGTGTTGCGCCGCCGCTTCCAGATTGCCGGCATGCTGGCGCTGCTGGCCGCCTGGATCGACTTCATCAACAGCAGCGGCAGCGAGTCGCACTTCCTGCTGCTCTATCTGCTTGCCCTCCCGTTCCATCTGCTCGGCTGGCTGGTACTGGTGCGCGGCATTCAAGCGTTTGGTCGCCAGAAGGGATAACCACTCGCCCCTTTTTCCATCCTTTTTATCAGGTTTTTCTGCCTATTCTTGCCGTCAAAACAACCAGATAACTCCGCTTGACTCCCGGCCAAACAGTTCGTGCCATACTGACAACTGATGCAAGTGATAAAACAATCAATGCCGAGGTCATCATGGATGGGAAGCTTTTCAACGCCGACACCGAGGCAATGTTGACCCAGCTGTCAGATCACACCGTCCTGGAACAGCTGATGGATAATGCCCCTCTGGGCATCGGCGTCTTTGACTGCGAATTTCGCTACCGTAAAGTCAATCAGGTGCTGGCCGACATCAATGGCAAAAGCATCGAGGAGCATCAGGGCAAGCACCTCAGAGAGGTGGTTCCCAAGCTGGCACCGACGCTGGAGCCCATGTTTCAGCAGATCATGCGCAGCGGCCTGCCCTACGTGGATATCGCCATCACGGGCCAAACCGCGGCGTACGACAGCAGCTCCCGCCGCTTTCAGGCCACCTACAGCCCGATGCGTGATGAGAAGGGAGAGCTGAACGGCATCCTTGCCATCGTGCGTGACATCACCGAGCAGTACGAAACCGAACAACGGCTGCAGCTGGCAATGCGAGCAGCCCAAATCGGGGTTTGGGAATGGCACGTGGCGGAAGACAGACTGCTGTTCGACGGCCAGATTGAGCCGCTGCTGGGCATCGAGGCCAACCAGTTCCACGGCGGGCTGCAAGCGTTCGTCGACTGTTTTGAACCGGAATCCGGCAGCCAGCTCAAGGCCGCCCTGCAAAGTCATGACCCCATCCATCTCACCCTGAGCTACCTCACCGCTCTCAACGAGCGCCACTGGGTCGATATTCATGCCGACCATGTCCCCGCCACCGAGTCGGTCGGCCACCGGGTCATGGGAGTCATTCACAATGCCACCGCCCGCCGCCGTCAGGAGGAGCGACTCCATCAGGCCAACGTGGTATTCGATACCACGGCCGAGGGGATCATCATCCTCGACAGCGAGCACCATATTCTGTCGGTCAACCCGGCCTTCACCATGCTGACCCAATACAATGCCGAAGAGGTGATAGGCCGTACCCCGGATATCATCATGCATCCCAGGCGCTACACCGACCTCGACTATCCCTGGTATCACCTGCGCCCCGGCAACAACGCCTGGCATGGCGAGATGGTTTGTCTGCGCAAGGATGGCAGCTACTTCTCCTCCTGGCAGCAGATCAGCGCAGTCTATGACAACTTCAACAACACCACTCACTATGTGATCGCCCTCTCCGACATCAGCGCCATTCGCAAGGTGGAGGCCGAGCTGAATCACCTTGCCTATCACGATCCCCTGACCGAGCTGGGCAATCGTCATCTATTGCAGGAGCGGCTGGCCCTTGAGCTGAAAACTGCGCAGCTCAATCGCAAACGGTTGGGGCTGCTCTTTATCGATCTGGATGGCTTCAAGCTGATCAACGACAGCCTGGGCCACGGAGTCGGCGATGAGCTGCTCAAGCGGCTGGCAGAGCGGATCCGCGGCTGCCTGCAGCACAACGATCTGGCGACCCGCCTCGGGGGAGACGAGTTTCTGGTGCTGATCCCCTATCTGGAGGAGCCTGACGAGCTAGCAACCCTGGCCAATACCCTGCTGACCGTGTTGCGTGAACCGGTTGAGCTGGCCCATGAGCTGGTGGCGATCTCGGCAAGTATCGGTATTGCCATCTATCCGGATCATGCAGACAGTCCGGAAACCCTGGTCAGCGCCGCCGACAGCGCCATGTACGAGGCGAAAAGTCAGGGGCGCAACGGATTCCAGTTCTACACCCCCTGCATGGCGGCTCGAGCCCGCGAGCGGATGCAGATTGAGCAGGGCCTGCTCAAGGCCCTGGAGCTCGAACAGCTCTGCATCTTCTATCAACCCATGACCAATCTGGCCAGCGGCCACCTGAGCGGACTGGAAGCCCTGCTGCGCTGGCAGCATCCCAATGAGGGAATGATAGCGCCGACCCGTTTTATTCCGGTGGCAGAGGAGTGCGGCCTGATAGAGAAAATTGGGGAATGGGTGATGCGCAACGCCTGCGAGCAGGGACAAAACTGGCTGGCCGCCGGACTGCCGGTGCCCCGCTTGTCGGTCAATGTGTCGGTGCGGGAGATGCGCTCCCCGGGCTATGTTGAACGGGTCGCCGCTATTCTGGCAGAGACCGGATTTCCGCCAGAACGGCTCGAGATCGAGGTGACGGAGAGCATCATCCAGCGGGTCGAACAGAGTCTGGATCTCTTTACCCGACTGAAAAATCTCGGAGTGCAGATTGCCATCGATGACTTTGGTACCGGCTTCTCGTCACTGAGTCTGCTCAAGACCCTGCCGATCGATCGCATCAAGATTGATCGTGCATTCGTGCAGGCATTACCGGAAGACAAGAACAGTCGGGAGCTCTGCCGCACCATCATCAATCTGGCCGACAGTCTGGATATGGAGGTCACCGCCGAAGGGATTGAAACCAAGGCACAACACGCCTTTTTGCAGTCACTCAACTGCGGCGAAGGACAGGGTTATCTGTTCAGCAAACCACTGCATGTAGAACAGATGCACGAACGCTTGGATTGCCAAAACGTTCAACATTAGCGATACCAAGGAAACAAACGGCCAATCAAACTATTTTCCAAACGTCAGGGTAGGAACACCGCCATTATCCCGGTCATTGGCCATGCGAGTGAGCGGTGAATCGCCAGAGTAACGGGATCCTGGCTCACTGAGGGAAAACTTGGTTCCCGACTTTTTGTCCTGCCATGCATGACCAAGCTGATCAGCAACCCGCTCCCGCACAGTCTGTGAAGGCTCCTGGTGTGTAATCGCAAACTCTTTGGGAGGTTTGTCTGCAAGAACAGTCGTATCAAACTGCCACAGGGATGCACAGAGCAATAGAGAAAACATAACTACCTCCATCCATCAAAGTCCTCCGTTTTACCGACTCACTGCGTGAGTGTCACCCATAACCCTGTAACCAAATGTTGCTGTCTATCCAAAAGTCTAATTGCCCCCATCAGCCAAAGGTATAAGTTGTTACTTAATTATTAAAAGTATGTATTCAAAGGAGTGAGTGATGAGCGAGAGCAAGGTCTACCCGGTCAAACCCCACATCAGCAGCAATGCACTGCTAGACAAGGGCGACTACGCCGCCATGTATCAGGCCTCAGTCGAGGATCCAGATACCTTCTGGGGAGAGCAGGGAAAAATTCTCGACTGGATGAAACCCTATACCAAGGTCAAGAACACCTCCTACGATCCGGGCCATGTCTCCATCAAGTGGTTTGAAGATGGCCAGCTCAACGTCTCTGCCAACTGTCTCGATCGCCATCTCGCCGAACGGGGTGACAAGGTCGCCATCATCTGGGAAGGGGACAACCCCGCCGAAGATCGTAAACTCACTTACCGCGAACTGCACAGCGAAGTGTGCAAGTTTGCCAACGTATTGAAAGCACAAGGGGTACACCGCGGCGATGTGGTCTGCCTCTATATGCCGATGGTGCCCGAAGCCGCCATCGCCATGCTGGCCTGTACCCGCATCGGCGCGGTACACAGCATCGTATTCGGCGGCTTCTCGCCGGAAGCGCTGGCTGGTCGCATCATCGACTCGGGCTCGCGCATCGTGATCACCGCCGACGAGGGGCTGCGTGGTGGCCGTCCGGTGCCGCTCAAGAAGAATGTGGATGAAGCGCTCACCAACCCGGATACCCAGGTCAACAAGGTGATCGTGCTCAAGCGCACCGGCGGCAATGTCGCCTGGCACAACCACCGCGACATCTGGTGGCATGAAGCGACCGCCGCCGTCAGCAGCGACTGCCCGCCCGAGGCGATGAACGCCGAAGATCCGCTCTTTATCCTCTATACCTCCGGCTCCACCGGCAAACCCAAGGGGGTGCTGCACACCACCGGCGGCTATCTGGTCTATGCCACCCTCACCTTCAAATATGTGTTCGACTACCACGAAGAGGACATCTACTGGTGTACCGCCGATGTGGGCTGGGTCACTGGTCACTCCTATCTGGTCTACGGGCCGCTTGCCAACGGTGCCACCACCATCATGTTCGAAGGGGTGCCCAACTACCCGGCCACCAACCGCATGAGTCAGGTGGTGGACAAGCATAAGGTCACCATCCTTTATACTGCACCAACCGCCATCCGTGCCCTGATGGCCAAGGGTAACGAAGCGGTCACCGGCACGTCACGCCAGAGCCTGCGCATCATGGGTTCGGTGGGTGAACCCATCAACCCGGAAGCCTGGGAGTGGTACTACCGCACCATTGGCGATGAGCGCTGCCCCATTGTCGATACCTGGTGGCAAACCGAGACCGGCGGCATCCTGATTACGCCGCTGCCCGGCGTCACCGACCTGAAACCGGGCTCGGCGACTCGTCCCTTCTTCGGGGTGCAACCGGCGCTGGTCGACAACATGGGCGAGCCGCTGGAGGGGGCCACCGAGGGCAATCTGGTGATCACCGACTCCTGGCCGGGTCAGATGCGCACCGTATTCGGCGATCACGAGCGGTTCGAGCAGACCTACTTCTCCACCTTCCCGGGCCGCTACTTCACCGGCGACGGTGCCCGTCGCGACGAGGACGGCTACTACTGGATTACCGGTCGGGTGGATGATGTACTGAACGTCTCCGGCCACCGCATGGGTACCGCCGAAATTGAATCGGCGCTGGTGGCCCATCCCAAGATCGCTGAAGCCGCGGTGGTGGGGGTTCCTCACGAGATCAAGGGTCAGGGCATCTATGCCTATGTCACCCTGATCGCCGGGGAAGAGCCGAGCCGCGAGCTGCACAAAGAAGTGAAGGAGTGGGTCCGCAAGGAGATTGGTGCCATCGCCACGCCGGACGTGATCCACTGGGCAGAGGGGCTGCCGAAGACCCGTTCCGGCAAGATCATGCGCCGCATCTTGCGCAAGATCGCCACCGGCGAGACCGACAGCCTGGGGGATATCTCCACCCTGGCGGATCCGGGGGTAGTAGACAAACTCATTCGCGAGAAGTCGGAAGCAGCCTGATCCCGCTTCGTTTGTTGCTCAACAAAGCCGGCCCTGTGCCGGCTTTGTCGTTTCTCATCCGCCAGCAAACAGCAAGGCGGTAGCTACGGAGCCTTGCCGACCGAAACGTGCAATAAATAGCCAGATGTAGAGATTAGACCAGTAAAATGCTGCTAATTTTCACGAAATCAATATAATTGCGAAATCTGTGTGCCAGGGCACACCGATTTGCGCAGAAAATGGCTAGATTTCTGGTAGTCCACAAGATAGCTGATAGATAGCAGCATTATCATCGAGGATGTACTCAATATGTCGCAAAATCACCGCATTCTCCTGCTCAACGGACCAAACCTGAATCTGCTGGGCAAACGGGAACCGGGTATCTACGGCAGCAAGACGCTTGATGAGATCGTCGCCGATCTGAAGCTTAACGCCAGCAAACTCGGTGTCACTCTGGAACATCTGCAATCCAACGCCGAACATGAGTTGGTCGGCCGCATCCATCAGGCCATGGGCCAAGTGGATTTTATCATCATCAATCCAGCCGCCTTCACCCACACCAGCGTCGCCATTCGCGATGCGCTGCTGGGTGTCGCGATCCCTTTTATCGAGGTTCACCTGTCAAACGTCCATGCCAGGGAGCCGTTCCGTCATCACTCCTATCTGTCTGATGTCGCAAAAGGGGTCATTTGTGGTCTGGGGGCCGATGGCTACCAATTCGCTTTAACCGCGGCCGTGCACCATCTGCGCGCGGCTTGATAATCACTGATCAGATAAAGAAGAAAGAGAATGCTAATGGATATCCGCAAAATCAAGAAGCTGATTGAACTGGTTGAAGAGTCCGGCATCGCCGAACTGGAGATCTCCGAAGGTGAAGAGTCCGTTCGCATCAGCCGCAACTTCTCCGGTCAGGTGACCACCGCCATGCCGCAGATGATGATGCAGCAAGCCGCTCCGGTTGCCGCACCTGCCGCTGCCGCCCCGGTTGCCGCCGCACCGGCCGCAGATGCCGCCCCGAGCGGTCACCTGATGCGCTCCCCGATGGTTGGCTCCTTCTACCGCTCCTCCAGCCCGGATGCCAAGCCGTTCGCGGAAGTGGGTCAGCAAGTCAATGTCGGCGACACCCTGTGCATCGTCGAAGCCATGAAAATGATGAACCAAATCGAGTCTGACAAGGCCGGTGTGATCAAAGCGATCCTGGTTGAAAATGGTCAGGCCGTCGAATTTGACGAGCCGCTGTTCATCATCGAATAAGGGAAATCGCCACCCATGTTGGACAAAGTAGTCATCGCCAACCGCGGTGAAATTGCCCTGCGGATCCTGCGCGCCTGCAAAGAGCTCGGGATAAAGACAGTGGCCGTTCACTCCACCGCCGACCGGGAGCTCAAACATGTGCTGCTGGCCGACGAATCCATCTGTATCGGCAAACCAGCCAGTACCGACTCCTACCTCAACGTTCCGGCCATCATCGCCGCCGCCGAGGTGACCGGTGCCGTGGCCATCCACCCGGGTTACGGCTTCCTTTCCGAGAACGCCGATTTTGCCGAAGTGGTCGAAAAATCCGGCTTCATCTTCATCGGCCCGCGCGCCGAGACCATCCGCCTGATGGGTGACAAAGTCTCCGCCATCGAAGCGATGAAGAAGGCAGGCGTACCGTGTGTACCGGGCTCTGACGGTCCGGTGGACAACGACACCAAGCGCAACGCCGCCATTGCCAAGCGCATCGGCTATCCGGTGATCATCAAGGCCGCCGGTGGCGGCGGTGGTCGTGGCATGCGCGTGGTACGCAGCGAGGCCGAGCTAGCCTCCGCCATTGCCCTAACCAAATCCGAAGCAGGCCAGTTCTTCAAGAACGACATGGTCTACATGGAGAAGTACCTGGAAAACCCGCGCCACATCGAAATTCAGGTGTTGGCAGACGGCCAGGGCAACGCCCTCTATCTGGGCGAGCGTGACTGCTCCATGCAGCGTCGCCACCAGAAAGTGGTGGAAGAGGCGCCGGCACCCGGCATCACCGCCGAAATGCGCAAGTTCATCGGCGAGCGCTGTGTGCGCGCCTGTATCGAGATCGGCTACCGCGGTGCGGGTACTTTCGAGTTCCTGTACGAGAACGGCGAGTTCTATTTCATCGAAATGAACACCCGTATCCAGGTTGAGCATCCGGTCACCGAGATGGTCACCGGTATCGATCTGATCAAGGAGCAGCTGCGCATCGCCGCCGGTCAGCCCCTGTCGATCACCCAGCAGGATATCCGCATCCGTGGTCATGCCATCGAGTGCCGGATCAACGCCGAAGATCCGGCCACCTTCATGCCCTCTCCGGGTCTGGTGCAGCGCTTCCACGCGCCGGGTGGTCTGGGCGTGCGTTGGGACTCCCACATCTATGCCGGTTACAAGGTACCGCCCCACTATGATTCGATGATCGGCAAGCTGATCTGCTACGGCGAGAATCGTGACATTGCCATCGCCCGCATGCGCCATGCGCTGGACGAGCTGGTAGTGGAAGGGATCAAGACCAACGTACCGCTGCAAAAAGAGATCATGAAAGACGAAAACTTCCAGCACGGTGGCACCAATATCCACTACCTGCACAAGAAGTTAGGTCTGTAAGGATCGCTGATAGAGACCCGATGACATTGCACGGTGGCAGTACCAACGCCCACTATCTGCACAAGAAGTTGGGTCTGTAAGGATCTCTGATAGAGACCGGACTTCCGGTGGAAGTCTGCTCCGCAAGGAGCCTCTGCTGAAAAAGGGCCATGGCGACATGGCCCTTTTTTGTTATCCTTGCGCCCCTCAAAATTGTCGGAGGCCAAGGTGAACCGTTTTGCTCTCGCCCGCCGGGAAGCAGCTTTCTGCCTGCTGCTGACCCTACTCTATTTTCTTGCCTGGTATGGCACGGCTTATCTGATCCCGGAAGAGATCGAATGCTGGGACATTCCCCTTTGGTTCCTGCTCAGTTGCGTGGCGATGCCACTGCTGTTCATCGCACTATGTGCCCTGATGGTGGATCGACTGTTTGTGGATATCCCCCTCGATACCCCAGCTCCTTCCGGCAAGGAGTCATCCCATGAATCTTGAGCTGATGCTGCCGCTCTTCATCTATCTGGTGCTGGTGCTGGGGGTGGGTTTCTGGGCCAGCCGTCATAGAGCTGAAGGCAACTTCGTGCAGGAGTACTTCATCGGCAACCGCAGCATGGGCGGGCTGGTGCTGGCGATGACGCTAGTGGCCACCTACACCTCGGCCTCCTCCTTTATCGGTGGGCCGGGCGCGGCCTACAAGATCGGTCTGGGCTGGGTGTTGCTGGCGATGATCCAGCTGCCCACCGTCTGGCTCACTCTGGGAGTACTGGGCAAGAAGTTCGCCATCATCGCCCGCCGGGTCAATGCGGTGACCATCAACGACATGCTGTGGGCCCGCTATCAGAGCAAGGCAGTGGTGATCCTCGGCTCCGTTACTATCATCCTCGCCTTTATCGCGACCATGGTGGTGCAGTTTATCGGCGGTGCCCGCCTGCTGGAGACCGCTACCGGCCTCTCCTACCAGCAGGGGTTGATGCTGTTTGCCAGCTGTGTGCTGCTCTACACCATCATCGGCGGCTTCCGCGCCGTGGTGATGACCGATGCCCTGCAGGGGATCATCATGCTGATCGGCACCGGCGCCCTGCTGGCAGGAATTCTGATTGCCGGTGACGGGCTGCCGAACCTTATCCACCAGCTCAGGGAGATCGATCCCAAGCTGGTAAGCCCGCAAGGGGCCGGCGACATGCTGACCCAGCCCTTTATGCTGAGCTTCTGGATCCTGGTCTGTGTCGGGGTGGTGGGGCTACCCCACTCGGCGCTGCGCTGTTTTGGCTATCGCGACAGCAAGGCGCTCCATCGCGGCATTCTGATCGGTACTGTGGTCAGCGCCCTGCTGATGTTCGGCATGCATCTGGCGGGCGCCCTCGGCCGCGCCATCCTGCCGGGCATGGACAGCCCGGACAAGATCATGCCCTCCCTGATGATGGAAGTGCTGCCCCCCTGGCTGGCCGGGGTCTTTCTGGCGGCGCCGATGGCGGCCATCATGTCCACCATCGACTCCCAGCTGATCCAGGCTTCCGCCACTCTGGTGAAGGATCTCTATCTCAACTATCTGAGTCCAAAGCAGGAGAAGCTGGAAGTGCGCATTCCGCGCCTCTCCCTGCTCTGCACCCTGATCCTCGGCACCCTGGTGCTGCTGGCGGCGTTGCAACCGCCCGAGATGATCATCTGGCTCAACCTGCTCGCCTTTGGCGGTCTGCAGGCGGTGTTCCTCTGGCCACTGGTGCTCGGCCTCTACTGGTCGCGGGCCAACGGCCCGGGCGCGCTGGCCAGCATGGTCAGCGGCATCGTCTGCTATGGGGTACTCAGTCAGTGGGGGATCAAGCTGGCTGGCCTGCACGCCATCGTGCCAAGCCTCACGCTGGCACTGGTGGTCTTTATCACGGTCAGCCTGCTGACGGCACCGCCCTCGCGGGAAGTGCGCGAGCTTTTCGGGCAGAAATAATAAAAATATAAATTAGGGGTTCCAAAACTATCCCCAAATAGGTGTTTTCCGGTTAAACTGTGCGCCAAGTCACAGAACGTAGCCGCTGTATGCCCGTTAAAGCCACTCGACAAGTCGTTACTCAAGCCCTGCAGCGGCTCGGTTATGCCCTGCTGCTGCCCGTCTCCATCCTGCCGATGGCGGCGCTGATATACCGGCTTGGTCAACCCGACGTGCTCGATTTGGCGGTGCTCTCCCTCACCGGTCAGGCGATCTTCAGCCAGATGCCGCTTATCTATGCGGTGGCGATCGCCTTTGGCCTGAGTCGGCAAGAGCTGGGCGGGCAGACGCTGGCGGGTGCGGTCAACTTCCTGCTGCTCAGCACCGCCTTCAATACGCTGGCCCCCAACCTGCACGCCGACATGATCTGCGGCCTGCTGGCGGGACTCACCACCGCCATTATCTATCCCTGGGTTCACCAGCAAACGCTGCCCCGCTGGCTGCAGATCGCCAGGGGGGAGTTTCCCAGCCTGCTGGTGTCGGCCTTGGCCTGCCTGCTGATCGCCATCCCCCTCTCGCTACTGTGGCCGCCACTGGAGCGCGGGCTGACCCTGCTCACCTCCGAGCTGCTCACCACGCCGTTTGGCGCCTTCTGCTACGGCACCCTCAACCGACTGCTGATCCCGCTCGGGCTGCATCAGGTATTGGGCAGCGTCATCGGCCTTGGCGAGAGCAACCTGCAGGCGCTGGCCACCGCCCAGCCCCTTCATGAAGGATATGTAGCCGGTCTTTACCCCATCATCATGTTCGGCCTGCCGGGCGCCTGTTTTGCCATCTGGCTGCACCGCCAGCGGATGCAGCGGCTGCCACAGGGCGGGCTGCTGCTCACCCTTGCGCTCACCTCGGCACTGGTGGGTATCACAGAGCCTATCGAATTTCTGTTCGCCTTTACCGCCCCCTGGCTGTTTCTCGCCCACGCCCTGCTGACCGGACTGTCGCTGGCGGTCTGTAGCGGGCTGGGGATCAAGGTGGGCAGTTACTTCTCCGCCGGTCTGCTGGATCTGGTGCTGAGCTATCAGGCAGGGGAGCACAGCTTCTGGCTCATCCCGGTCGGTATCCTGTTTTTCGTCGCCTACACCCTGCTGTTCTATCAGCTGCTGGAGCGTGCCCCCCTCAGCATGCCGAGCAAGCCCATCGCGGTGGAGCATCCGCGCCTTGCCAGCGTTGCCCCCTCAGACCCGCAGATGCTGGCGATCCAGTACCTCAAGGTGCTGGGCGGGATGGACAATCTGGTGGCGATGAGTGTCTGTATCACCCGCCTCAGCCTGCGGGTGCGCGATATTTCACTGGTGGATGAATCCCGCCTGCTGGGTCTGGGCTGCCTCTCCTGGATCCAGCTCAACGACCACCAGCTGGTGCTGGTGCTGGGCCCCAGCGCCAGCCTGATTGAAGGGCAGATCCGCATGCTGGCGGAGCGCCAGTCGGTCCCCCTCGGCCTCAAACCCAATCAGGAGTCGGCCAGCCAGAGCAGCTGGTAACTCAGGCGAACGGCAACCGCTCGGCCACGAAATCCATCAGGGTGCGCAGGGCGGGAGCCAGATGCTCCCGACTCGGATAGATAAGGTAAAACGGGTTGGCCGGAATGGGCTGATCCGGCAACACCTTCTGCAGCCGCCCCGCCGCCAAATCCCCTTCACAGACATGGTGGGGCAACAGGGCAATCCCCCCGTCATGAAGCGCCATCTCCCGCAGCGCCAGCAAGCTGTTGCTGACACAGGCCCCCTGCGGCCGCCAGCCCCCCTCCAGCAATGGCCACACCGGCATGGCCGAGTGCACCAGACAGGCATAGCGGCCCAGCTCGCTCAACTGTTGCGGCATGCCGTGGGCCGCCAGATAGGCTGGGGCCGCAACCAGATGGCGCGGCACCTGACCGATACGCCGGCAGATCAGGCTGGAGTCTTTCAGCGGCGCCGCCCGCAGCGCCAGATCGTAACCCTCGCCCACCAGATCAAGCTGCTCATCGCTCAGGGTCAGCTCCAGTACCACCTCGGGGTAAAGCGCACGAAACTCGGCCAGGATCCGGCCAAGCAGCAGGGTGCCGGTCGCCTCGGGGGCAGTGATCCGCACCCGCCCCGCCGGGGCCGAGCGCAGCCGTGCCATCGCCAGATTGGCACTGCGGGCCAGTGCCAGCAGCCCCTGACAGTGCTCCACATAGAGCTCCCCCTGCGGGGTCAGGCTCAACCTGCGAGTGGTACGCTGCAACAGCCGCACCCCGAGCTGGGATTCGAGCCGCGAGATCTTCTGGCTCACCGACGACTTGGGCATACCGAGCAGCTCGGCGGCTCGGGTAAAGCTTCCCTGCTCCACCACGGTGGCAAACAGCCCCATCAACTCCAGATCGACATTGTTCATATATTCAAACAGTCTTTACCGATTACCCATCTTAATCTTGATAATCAACCAGACTAGAGTGAGTGGCAATCCCGAACACAGCGATTTGAAAGGAAATACCATGAAAGCCATTGCCCTGACTCACTATCTGCCAAGCGACCACCCCGACTGCTTTATCGCAGCCAACCTGCCCGATCCGGTTCCGGGTCCGCGGGATCTGCTGGTCCGGGTTACTGCCACCTCCGTCAATCCGGTGGATACCAAGGTGCGCTCCCCCAAGGCCAAAATTGAAAGCTCGCCCCGGGTGCTGGGCTGGGATGCGGTGGGGGAAGTGATCGCCACCGGCAGCGAAGTCACCCTGTTCAAGGCGGGCGACCGAGTCTGGTATGCCGGCGACATCAGCCGCCCGGGCAGCAACAGCGCCCTGCAACTGGTGGATGAGCGCATCGCCGCGATCGCCCCCACCAGCTTGAGCGATGTGGAGGCCGCCGCCTTGCCGCTCACCGCCATCACCGCCTGGGAGACCCTGTTCGAGCGCTTTGCCCTCACCCGCGAGAGCCGTGGCAAACTGCTGATCATCGGCGGCGCCGGTGGCGTAGGCTCCATCGCCATCCAGCTGGCCCGCCAGCTCACCGGCATGGAGGTGATTGCTACTGCCTCCCGCCCCGAGAGCCGCGAGTGGTGCCTCGAGATGGGCGCCCATCAGGTCGTAAACCACCACAAGTTGCAGGAGGAGCTGACCGCCCTTGGCATCACCCAGGTCGATGCCATCTTCTGCACCAACGCCACCGCCGAACACTGGGCCACCATGGCAGGGCTGATCCGCCCGTTTGGCCATATCTGCACCATCGCCGAATCGAGCGAGCCGTGGGATCTCTCCCTGCTCAAGAGCAAGAGCGTCACCTTCAGCCAGGAGTTCATGTTCACCCGCTCCCTGTTCCAGACGCCGGACATGATCGAACAGCACCGCCTGCTCGGCCGGGTGGCGGCACTGGTCGATGAAGGGGTATTGCAGACCACCCTGACCAGAACCATCCCGTCGCTGACCCCGATCACGCTGGCTCAGGCCCATGCCGAGGTGGAAGCGGGCCGTATGGTTGGCAAGCTGGTGATCGACATGAGCGACTTTGCCAACTAAGCCCTCAAACGCACCATGATGGGATAAGTTCACCAAGGAGATGCCCCAAACGGGCACAACCAGCGGCACTCATGACTGCCTGTGGTAGGCCAACGTCCGACAATCAGCCAAAAAAGAGGCCATTTCGCGAGAAATGGCCTGAATACCTGAACATTGGGGTAACAATCACACACATATCCTTATGCAGGACAATCTAGTCTTTGCATCTGGCGTGCCAACAGCAGCATGAATGCGCCAAAACGGCGTCAGCCCGTCCTTGAGCAAGGTGCCGACCTTGCTCTTTTTTTGTCTGGCAGACTGTTTACCAGGCAAACAAGTGCAGATAAAAAAATGCCACCCGAGGGTGGCAGTGAAAGATGACGGAACTTGAGCAAAGCGTTCAGCGAAAACCGGTCGTCTTCGCCTGCATAGAGCGATACAGGAACCGTGCCAATCCGGCAAAAGCCCCCGAATCCCTCCACGTCATGGGCAAACCACGACAGCACTGCCCCATGATGGTAGAATCTCGCGGTTTCACATTTATGAAGAGTCGACGCCATGCCCTGGATACAAATTCGAATCAACGCCACTGCCAAGACCGCAGACAAGGTGAGCAACATGCTGCTGGGGCGTGGAGCCCAGGCGGTGACCTTTATGGATGCCAAGGATGTGCCCGTCTACGAACCCATGCCCGGTGAAACCCCGCTCTGGGGCGAGACCGAAGTGATGGGGCTGTTCGATGCCGAAACCGACCCGGCTCCCACCATCGCCTTTTTCCAGCAGATCTTCGGCGAAAATGTCGGCTACAAGGTCGAGCAGCTGGAAGACAAGGACTGGGTGCGCGAGTGGATGGATCACTTCCACCCCATGCAGTTTGGCGAGCGCCTCTGGATCTGCCCGAGCTGGCGCGATGTGCCGAACCCCGATGCAGTTAACGTGATGCTGGATCCGGGTCTGGCCTTCGGTACCGGTACCCATCCCACCACAGCGCTCTGCCTGCAGTGGCTGGACGGGCTGGATCTGGCCGGTAAAACCGTGGTCGACTTTGGCTGCGGCTCCGGCATCCTCGGCATCGCCGCCCTGAAACTGGGTGCTGCCCGCGTTATCGGTATCGACATCGATCCGCAGGCCATTCAGGCCAGCCGCGACAACGCCGCGCGCAACGGCGTCGCTGACCAGATTGAACTCTATCTGCCAGCCGACCAGCCACAGGACGTCGAGGCGGACGTGGTAGTCGCCAACATCCTGGCCGGCCCGCTGCGCGAACTGGCACCGCTGATCGCCGGCCACGGCAAGCCGGGCAGCCTGATGGCTCTCTCTGGCGTGCTGGAGAGCCAGGCACCGGAGCTGGAAACTATCTACGGCCAGTGGTTCGAGATGGACCCGACCGCTGTCAAGGAGGAGTGGTGCCGCCTCTCCGGCCGCAAGCACGGCTAAGCGCGGGCAACATAGACGCCAACCTAATGCCATCAGGGCTCCCATTCGGGGGCCCTGATTGTTTTGGCCTGCCGGGCTATTCCCGGTCCGTGGACATGGGCATGATCGCCCTCCCTTCTGATTGTATTCGTTTGAAAACAACAGACACCTTTTATTCCGGTAAGATAGTGGTCCGAGCCAACGCAACCGAGAAGGATTTCTTATGCGGATTGCCATTCTGGATGACTATCAGGATCAGGTGCGCCACCTCCCCTGCTTTGCCCTGCTGGCGGGTCATGACGTCACCATCCTCAACCAGAGCGAACCCGATACAACGCGCCTTGCCGCCCTGCTGGAAGGAATGGAAGCACTGGTGCTGACCCGCGAGCGTACCCGCATCGACGAACAGCTGCTGATACAGCTTCCCACCCTTAAACTCATCAGCCAGACCGGCAAAGTCAGCCAGCATATCGACCCGGCACTGTGCCAGCGGTACGGCGTTGCCGTGGCAGAAGGGATTGGCAGCCCTATTGCTCCCGCCGAGCTATGCTGGGCGCTCATCATGGCAGCCTCCCGCCATATACCTGCTTACAGCCAGGCGTTAAGCCAAGGCCAATGGCAGCAATCTGGTGACCTCGGTTTGGGACGCACGCTGCATGGGCTGACGCTCGGCATCTGGGGTTACGGCAAGATAGGCCAGCGGATCGCCCGCTATAGCAAGGCATTTGGCATGTCGGTACTGATATGGGGCAGTGAGGTTTCGCGCAGACAGGCCGAGCTGAATGGCTATGCCTGCGCCTCCAGCAAGGAGGCTCTCTTCAGTCAAGCCGATATCCTCACGCTGCATCTGCGCCTAAGCGAGGCAACCCGAGGCGCTGTTACCCGCGCAGATCTGGCCCGCATGAAAGTTGACTCTCTGCTGGTCAATACCAGCCGTGCCGAACTTATCGAGCCGGGCGCCCTCTATGCAGAGCTCAGTAACCATCCAGGGAAACGGGCCGCGCTCGATGTATTTGACATCGAGCCGGCGACACAGGAAAGCGAACCCCTGCTGCGCCTGCCCAACGTCTTGGCGACGCCTCATCTCGGCTATGTGGAGCAAAACAGCTACGAACTCTACTTTCGCGTGGCGTTCGAGAATGTGCTGGCCTTTGCCGAAGGCAAACCTGCCAACCTGGTTCTGCCCATATCGGGTGGGTGATCACGTTACTTCTGCAGTATTGGCGCCAATATCCAAATCCTTGGCAGATAAAGGAAAGCAACCTTCATGATCGAATACCAGAAGATGATTAGCAGCCAACAGTACAACTGCATGGCACCCGAGCTGGCCCAGTTGCGCCGGGAGGCGGCACGGCACTATCGCCGTTTCAATCAGGCAGAAGAGGAAGCAGAGCAGCGGGCACTACTGGCGGAGCTGATTGGCGAACTGGCAGAGAATGCCTTTATCTGCCCGCCCCTCTACTGCACCTATGGCCGCCACATCCACCTGGGCAAGGACTCCTACATCAATATGGGAGCGACCCTGCTGGACAATGCCCCCATCCGCATCGGCGCCCATGTGATGATTGGGCCAAATGTGCAGATCTATACCGCAGCCCATGCACTGGAGGCCGACGAACGAATTCAGGGAACAGAGACCGCGCTGCCGGTCACCATTGAAGACAAGGTCTGGATTGGGGGCGGCGCCATCTTGCTGCCCGGCGTCACCATAGGGCGGGAGGCGATCGTCGGCGCGGGCGCCGTAGTCACCAAAGATGTACCGGCCGGTGCTCGGGTAGTCGGCAACCCGGCCCGGATCCTGCCAGCCAAAAACAGGGCATAAGGCTGCCAACCGGGCTGTATGATGATGCAACCATCAGCTCACAGTAACCCCGACACCCCATAAAAATAAAGCCCAATGTCACGAAGACGTTGGGCTGTTAAAAGGTGCTACGGAATTGCGACTCTCATCGCAGAAAAATTAGAAGGAGTGCCCTTCTAAACTGGCAGGGAGATATTAGCGAATGCGCAAACGTTTTACATAGTGAAATACAACAGGATTGCGAGGTACATCGCACTATTTAAATAATTACCTGCTATGACGCGCGAAGCCTCTTTGACCCATTTATTTTCCCCAATCTCTCTGGTTACTATTCACGGTTAAACAGAAAAGCCCCGATTTCTCGAGGCTTTGCTTCTCTCAACCGCAACGTGGCCGAAAAATCAGAAACGGCGGACAAACTCATCAAGCGGCAGCTCGCGCAGTTTACGCGCTTCCAGCATGGGGGTGCCGAGATAGAGGAAACCCACCAGCTGATCCTCTGCCGCCAGTCCCAATCCCTTGTTGATCTGCTCATCGAAGATAAACCAGCCGGAGCGCCAGATACCGTTGAAGCCCTGCGCCTGCGCGGCCATCTGCATCGCCATCAGGGCACAACCGGCAGAGAGCTCCTGCTCCAGTTTCGGCACCTTGGGGTGATCCTGATAACGGGTTGCCACTGCGACGATCAAGGGCGCCCGCAGCGGGGCTTCGCTGCACTTCTTGATGCTCTCTTCATCTTCGCCACGGGCACGGGCCGCCTCGGCCAGCAGCTTGCCCAGCCGCTCGCGCCCCTCTCCTTCAAACAGAATGAACTGCCAGGGAGTCAGGGTGCCGTGATCCGGCGCGCGCAGGCCCGCCTTGAGGATATTGTCGAGCACCTCACCGCTCGGGGCGGGATCGGCGAGACGGCCACAGGAGTGGCGATTGAGCAACAGGGTGAGGGCATCCATGGGCAATTCCTTCTCTGGGGCAATGATGGCGCTACCTTAGCACAGCACCGAATGAAGAAAACCCCTGAGGCTCAGGGGTTTATCGCACTATAAAGGACAAGAGGGCACAGTTGGCTAGATGATCGCAGCCAGCTCGGCCCCTTGCCGGATGGCGCGCTTGGCATCCAGCTCGGCAGCCACGTCGGCTCCGCCGATGATATGCACCGGCTTGCCTGCCGCTTGCAACCCGGCCTGCAGTTCTTTAAGGGGCTCCTGCCCGGCGCAGACGATAACCTGATCCACCGGCAGACACTGCTTGGTCTCGCCCACCTGAATGTGCAAGCCCTCGTCATCGATCCCCAGATATTGCACCCCGGAGAGCATCTGCACCTTGCGGTTCTTGAGCACGGTTCTGTGGATCCAGCCGGTGGTCTTGCCAAGTCCGTCACCCACCTTGCTCTCCTTGCGCTGGAGCAGCCAGATCTGGCGCTCGGGGGCGTCGATTTCAGGAGCCGTGAGGCCACCGCGCTCGCCAAGCTGTTTGTCGATGCCCCACTCCTTGAGCCAGTGATCACGGTGCCCATCGGCATCCATCTCCACTTTCTTCTCTACCAGATACTCAGCTACATCGAAGCCGATGCCGCCGGCACCGATCACCGCCACCTTCTGGCCGACCGGTTTGTGATCCCGCAATACATCGAGATAACTCATCACCTTGGGATGCTCGATCCCCGGAATATTGGGGGTGCGCGGACGAATACCGGTAGCGAGGATCACCTCGTCAAAACCGCCGCCGAGCAGGCTCTCGGCACTCTGGCGCTGGCCCAGATAGAGCTCGACGCCGCACTTCTCCAGCCGTTTGGCGAAATAGCGCAGGGTTTCGTGAAACTCCTCCTTGCCCGGGATCTGCTTGGCGAAGTTGAACTGGCCGCCGATTTCGCTGGCTTGATCGAACAGGCTCACCTGATGACCGCGCTCGGCAGCGTAGCAGGCAAACGCCAGGCCAGCCGGGCCCGCCCCCACCACCGCCAGCTTCTTGGGCTGGGGCACGCGGCCAAAGGTCAGCTCGGTCTCGAAACAGGCACGGGGATTGACCAGACAGGAGGCGCGCTTCTGCTTGAACACATGGTCGAGGCAGGCCTGGTTGCAGGCGATGCAGGTGTTGATCTCGTCCGCCCGATTTTCGGCCGCCTTGATGACAAACTCGGGATCCGCCAGGAAGGGGCGCGCCATGGAGACCATATCCGCCTCGCCCCCCGCCAGAATCCGCTCGGCCACCTCGGGGGTGTTAATCCGGTTAGTAGTGATAAGCGGCACCTTGAGGTGTTTTTTCAGCTCGGCAGTGACCCAGCTGAAGGCGCCGCGCGGCACGCTGGTGGCGATGGTGGGAATACGCGCTTCGTGCCAACCGATGCCGGTGTTGATCAGGGTCACCCCCACCGCTTCCAGCGCTTTGCCAAGGGCAATCACCTCTTCCAGGGTCGAACCCTGTTCCACCAGATCCAGCATGGAGAGGCGGAAGATAATGATGAAGTCGGTGCCGACCCGCTCGCGGATGGCGCGGACAATCTCCACCGGAAAGCGCATCCGCTTTTCGCTGCTGCCGCCCCAGCCATCGGTGCGTTTGTTGGTGCGCTCGCAGATGAACTGGTTGATGAGATAGCCTTCCGAGCCCATCACCTCGACACCGTCATAACCGGCCGCCTTGGCCAACGCTGCTGTAGCCGCGAAGTCGCGGATGGTGCCGCGGATCTGCCGCTCGCTCATGGCGCGCGGTTTGAACGGGGAGATGGGTGCCTTGAGGGCGCTCGGCGCCAGACTGAAAGGATGGTAGGCGTAACGACCGGCATGGAGGATCTGCAGCGCTATCTTGCCCCCCTCCTGATGTACGGCGCAGGTCACCTTCTTGTGCTTGCTCACCTGCCAGGGGAAGCTCAGCTGGGAGCCGTGAGGTACCAGCCGACCGCGCAGATTGGGGGCAATGCCGCCGGTGACGATAAGGCCAACGCCACCACGGGCGCGCTCGGCGTAAAAGGCGGCCAGCTTGTCAAAACCGCCCTTCTCCTCTTCGAGGCCAGTATGCATGGAGCCCATCAACACACGGTTGCGCAGCTGGGTAAAACCAAGGTCGAGCGGGGTCAGCAGGGTCGGATAGCGGCTCACGATGCCTCCAGTTAATTTTTTGTTATCAAACTGAGGCTAGAGTAAAGAATCGAAAATTCTTTTTCAAACAAATGTTTGGACAATTTTTCAGCGAACAGCCGTGCCCTAAACGAAGATAGGCGGGATCCGCCAGTCGAAAATGGCAATTTCGCCCGCAACTGGTTAATAATGGCTCTTCTCTACCCATTAACAGGGCGATAACGCGACTATGTCTATTTTCAAAGGTCTGGGTTGGTTGTTCCGCAGCCTGTGGCGCCTGCTCAATTTCACCCGGCTGATGCTGGTCAATCTGCTGTTTCTCATCGTAGTGCTGGTCATCGTCTTCAGCGTCAGCCAGAAAGAGGCTCCCAAGGCGCCTATCGAAGGGGCGCTGACCCTCAATCTCAACGGCGTGCTGGTGGAGCAACGCTCCCAGACAGATCCCACCGTACAACTGCTGCGCCAGATGGACAGCAGCGACGAGCAGCCGAGCGAGATCGTCCTCTCCGACCTGCTATGGGCCATCAAGAGTGCCAAGGATGACGAGCGCATCAAGGCGTTGGTGATCAAGCCGCAAGGGCTGCAGGGGGCCAACTTCACCAAACTGCAGGAGGTGGCGAGCGCCATCGACTCCTTCCGGGAGAGCGGCAAACCGGTGATCGCCATGGCCGACTTCTACACTCAGGGGCAATACCTGCTGGCGGCCCACGCCGATCACGTGCTGCTCAACCAGAGCGGCGCCGTGGTGATCGAGGGGCTTGGGGTCTACCAGACCTACTTCAAGTCGGCGCTGGAGAAGCTCAACATCACCCCGCACGTGTTCAAGGTCGGTACCTACAAATCCTTCGTCGAGCCCTATACCCGCGACGAGATGTCTCCCGAGAGCAAAGAAGCGAACCAGCGCTGGCTGGATCAGCTGTGGCAATCCTATGTGGCTGACGTAGCCGAGCAGCGGGAGATCGAACCCGATGCGGTCGCACCGAGCAAGGATCGCTTCCTCGAGCTGCTGCGCAAGGCCGGTGGCAATGCCGCCAACTACGCCCTCGACAACGGTCTGGTGGATCAGCTGGCCACCCGCGACGAGATGACCCAGGCGGTCATTAAAGAGGTGGGTGAAGCGGACGACCACGGCTGGAAAGGGGTCGGCCTGAAAGAGTATCTGGCTGCCATTCCGGAACAATATCCCCAGAGCGGCAAGGATGAGGTGGGTCTGGTGGTCGCCAGCGGCGCCATCATGGATGGCGTCCAGCCTGCCGGAACCATCGGCGGCGACAGCCTCTCCGACCTGCTGGCCGATGCCCGCCGCGATGACAAGGTCAAAGCCGTGGTCCTGCGGGTCGACAGCCCGGGCGGCAGCGCCTTCGCCGCCGAGCAGATCCGCGCCGAGCTGCTGGCCCTGAAACAGGCAGGCAAACCGGTGGTGGTCTCCATGGGCAGCTATGCCGCCTCCGGTGGCTACTGGATCTCCGCCGATGCGGACAAGATCTTCGCCTCCCCGACCACTCTCACCGGCTCCATCGGGGTATTCGGCATGTTCGCCACCATCGACAAGGCGTTGGCCCAGTTCGGGGTGCATACCGACGGGGTTGGCACCACAGATTACGTCGGCGTCGGCCCGACCCGCGCCCTGCCGGATCACGTCGGTCAGGCCATCCAGCTGAGTGTGGAGGATACCTACCAGCGCTTCATCGGTCTGGTCAGCAAGGGCCGTGGTCTGAGCCCGGAAGAGGCCGAAAAAGCGGCCGAAGGCCGAGTCTGGACTGGTGAGGATGCCAAGGCCCTAGGGCTGGTGGACGAGTTCGGCAATCTGGATGACGCCATCAAGGCCGCCGCCGAGCTGGCCAACCTCAAAGAGTGGCAGGTGACCCCCATCGAGCAGGAGGAGTCCACCAAGGACAAGTTCCTGCGCCAGCTGTTTGACAGCAGTGCCCAAGTGCTGGCCCCCCAGTTGCAAAGCTGGCTGCCGGCTGGATTTGGCAAGGCATTGGTGGAAGTGAACCGCAGTCTCGACCCGCTCACCCGCTTCAACGATCCGCAAGGCACCTACGCCTTCTGCCCGGTCTGCGTGCAGTGAGCAAGCGGTGACTCTCCCCATAAAAAACGGCGACCATCTGGTCGCCGTTTTCTTTATTCAGTCAGTGCGCGCGGCACCGCCAACTTGCTCAATCAGGGATTGAGGCGGGTCGGCATACCGGTACGCTGTTCCAGCACCTGCTTGACCACGTTGGAGTCAGACTCGGCGTGAGCGATGAAACGGGTGATAGCCGGAGTCATCGGGAGCGGCACGGAGGCGGTGGAGTTGAACTCCTCCTCGGTGCGCGACAGCGGCTCATGTACTTCCATGTAGCGACCGCCATCCGGCTCGACCGTGGTCTTGACCGGCTGGTTGACGAACTGGACGCGGGTGCCGACCGGCACGTTGTCGAACAGATACTTGATGTCGTCAGCGCGCAGACGGACGCAACCGCTGCTCACCCGCAGACCTATACCGAAGGTGGCGTTGGTGCCGTGGATGGCATAGAGGTTGCCAATGTAGAGGGCGTGCAGACCCATGGGGTTATCCGGACCGGCTGGCCATACTGCCGGCAGGGTCTTGCCCTGGGCGGCATAGCGGCGACGGATGTTCTCGGTCGGGGTCCAGGTCGGGTTGGCGCGCTTGCGCTCTACCTTGGTGATCCAGTTCTCCGGGGTGTTTACCCCCAGCTGACCGATGCCGATGGGCAGCACTTCCACCACGTTCTTCCCTTTCGGGTAGTAGTAGAGACGCATCTCGGCAACGTTGATGACGATCCCTTCGCGGGGCGCGTTGGGCAGGATCAGCTGGTGGGGGATGATCAGGGTGCTACCCGCCTTTGGCAGATAGGGATCAACGCCCGGGTTGGCTTCCATGATGTTGGTCAGACCCAGCTGGAAGTCAGCAGCGATCTGCTCCAGCGGACGGTTGTCCGCAGGCACCACGTATTCCTGATTTTCACCGATCAGGCGGCTGTTGGCCGCAGGCAGACGGTACTCGACGGCGGCAGCCTGCTGGCTGACCAGCGCAAATGTGCATAAAAGGGCCGAAGCGGCAGTGCGAAGGGGATTCATAAAATTCCTGTGTGGTTTCCTGTACCAAATGGGCCGGGGGCCGTCTCATCCTCGGTCTGCCGGTGGCGGGTCAACCTGCCCCACGACGCCAATAACCGAGCGCGCATTCTTTCCTGAGTCGGCCAAAATTTCAACTTCCATATGTTGCTTTTCTTGTTAAAAGTAGCCGTTTTCGATGTGACGCTTATCAACAGGGCAAAAGCCACACTGGCAAGTCACAGCAAAGAGAAAGATGAATGGCACAGCCCGCCTGGCAGCGAGCCACCCGAGCCCTCGTCAACCACAACGCTGCGCCACCTTGTGTCACGGTTGCAGCCCTAGCTAAAACGTTTGTCGCATCGGGGGAGATAAGCCAATGTCGAGGGAGGCTTTGTATTGGCATGAAGAGGGATAAAACCGAGCGTCGGCCACCCGCCAGTGCCGGTTTCAGCTATAAAAAAACCGCTCCGAAGAGCGGTTAATGGAGCCACCAGGCAACCATAAAAGGGACTACAGGTAGTTGTCATTGGAATTACTGGACGGCTGCCTCTCCGGTGCCACTCTGCTCTTTGAGGAAACTGATCCACGGAGATGCCCGACCGCTGACGTTGCCATTCTGAGCCGCCTGGGTGAAGGCGTTGAGGGCCTCCTTCGGCTTTTGTTGCTCAAAATAGGCGACCCCGGTCAGGAACTTGAGATCCGCCCGCTGTTCACCATTGGCATTGGCTGCCGGTTTGGCGGCCAGCGCCACCAAATCCTGATAGCGTTTGCTCTGGATCATCATGCGCGCCATTTTCAGCTGCAATTCGGCACTCGGGGCCAGCTGGTAGGACTTGGCCAGGGTGTCGATGGCCGGATCCAGCTCCTTGGCCTGATGCCAGTAGTTGGCCAGGGTCTTGTAGTTGCTGGCGCTCCGCTCAATCACCCCGTCCTTCATCCCCTTCTCCATCACCCGTGCGGCGCGATGGGGAATGCCGGTGAAGGCGAGGTAGTTGGCGAGGCGCTGCAGCTCGGCGGCCTCGGTCAACATGCCGAGGTTGTAGGCCGACTCCAGCGCCGCCAGCGCCTTGGCATCGTTGCCTGCCTGCATATGCATGGCCGACAGCTGGGTCCAGTACTTCTTCTTCTCCGGGAACATGTTGACCAGAGAGGTCAGCACCTCGGTCGCCGGTTTGTACTGTTTCAGCTCGTAGTGAGCGCCCATCTTCAGCAGATACCAGGACTCCGGCGCTTTACCTGCCGACAGCTTGATCGCCTGATCCACCGCCGGGATCGCGTCACGGTACTGCTTGAGCTGAACATGGGCGTTGGCCAGCGTGATATAGGCATGGGAGTTGGGCTTGTCATCCTTGCCCTGGTTGGCAAACCACTCCTTCATGGTCTTGATCGACCCCTGATAATTACCCTCCGCCATATAGAGCTGGGCCAAGTTGTATCGTACCTGCTGGGCCACCGGTGGCGGCAAGCCGCCTGTCGCGATGGCATCGGCAAAGTACTTGGTCGCCTGACCGTATTTCTCCTGCTGGGCGGCCACGAAACCGAGGGTCTGCAATATGACCCCCTTGTCGTAGACCCGCTCGCCCGCACCTGAAAGCGCGTCTTGCAGCTTGGCATTGGCCTCACCGTATTTCTTCTCGGTGATCAGCTCCTGCGCCTTGTTGACCGCCCGATAGGCCCGATCCGACAGGGCCGGCTGCTCGGCGGCCCAACTGGCGGTGCTGAGCAGCACCGCCATGGCGACCGGGGCGAGGATCATCTTGTGTAACTTGTTCATCGCCACCTTCCTTAGTTGACCGCAAACTCGATCTCTTGCTGCATACGGCTCGCCTGCGGCTTGCCATCCACCATGGCCGGTTTGAACGTCCACTTGGCGATGGTTTTACGCGCCTCTTTGCCGAGGTCATAGCTGCGCGGCTCTTCCTTGACGATCCGCACGTTACTGACGGTGCCGCGCTCGGTGACGGTGAACTCCACCAGCACCTTGCCGGAAGCCAGCCCCGCCAGTGCCGCCTTGCGGGGCATCATGGGCTCGAAGGTTGCCAGCGGAATGGCGCCGTTGTTGCCACCGACGCCGCCACCACCGCCGCCGGTGCTGTAGGCCCCCAGCGCGTTGCCACCACCGATGTTGACCGGGATGTCAAGCTTGGGCATGTCCATCGGCGCGCTCTCCATCTTCGGCCGATCCGTGCTGGCCACCTCCATCTCGGGAGGCGGCGGCGGACGCTTGGGCGGCGGCGGTTTGGGCAGCTCCCGCTGTTTCTCTTGCAGGGTCTCCTGGGGCTTGAGGCGGATGAAATCGGTCATGGTGACGTCATCCTTCTCCACCAGCTCCCGGTGATCCGGTGTGATCAGCTTGTTCATTCCCAGAAACAGAAAGAACACCACCACACAGGAGACCGCCAACGATATCAGGTATCTCATAGGTCTCTCTCCGGCATCAGCTGCTCTTGTCTGCCGCGATGGAGATGTTCTGGACACCGGCCATGCGGATCTGATCCATGACCTGCACCACCAGACCGGAACGGGATTCGTTATCGGCCTGGATCACCACGGCGCTCTCCGGGTTTTCGGCCCGCAGCCGCTCGATGTTGGCGCGTACCGCCCCCACCTCGACCACCCGCTTGTCGACCCAGACCTGACCGTTTTCACGCACCGCGACCATGATATTGCCCTTCTTCACCGTCTCGGCCGTGCTGGCACTGGGACGGTTGATCTCGACACCGGACTCCTTGACGAAGGAGGTGGTGACGATGAAGAAGATCAGCATGATGAACACTATGTCCAGCATGGGGGTCAAATCGATAGCCGCCTCGTCAGCACCGCTGTCGCTGTAACGTTTTCTCATAGCAGAAACTCCTTGCTTGTTCTGTGCCCCCGGCAGGCCATGCCTCGCCGGGGGTATGCATCCTGCATCAACCGTGTTTCAGGTTGTCTTCCAGCTTTTGCACCGCCAGTTTGGCCTTGTGATCGAGCTGGTTGACAAAAAACAGGCCGGAAAGGGCGGCGATCATGCCCGCCATGGTCGGTACCGTTGCCTTGGAGATCCCCGATGCCATCGCCCGCGGCGAACCGGTGCCGGTGATGGCCAGGGTGTCAAACACCTGCACCATCCCCACCACGGTGCCGAGCAGCCCCATCAACGGGCAGAGAGCGATCAGCACCTTGATGACCGGCATCCCCTTGTCCACCGCCATGGCAACCCGTGAGACCAGCTCGCGCCGGATCTGCTTGGCAGACCAGGAGAGATGATCGGTGCGAGCCAGCCAGGTGGCCTTGGTCTGCTTCACCTGCTTGGGGTAAACCGCCATGAAGTAGAACCAGCGCTCCAGCAACAGGGCCCACATCATCAGGGTCAGGAAGAACAGGGCGACCAGTACATCGCCCCCCAATCCCAAAAACCGGCGGACCGACTCGACTTCTTCAATCAACCAGAACCACATGGGTGACTCCTTACGCTGCGGCTTTGGAGGCGTGCAGACGTTCCTGATAACGGGCGACGAAACCGGCGCTCTGCTCTTCCAGCACCTGGATCAGACGA
This sequence comes from Aeromonas sp. R4-1, assembly GCF_040908325.1. NCBI lineage: Bacteria > Pseudomonadati > Pseudomonadota > Gammaproteobacteria > Aeromonadales > Aeromonadaceae > Aeromonas > Aeromonas sp. R4-1. The sequence continues at coordinate 58,361 of NZ_JBFODM010000075.1, read as the reverse complement.
CGGCTCTGGGTCTGCACAATGGTGTAGAGGAACAGCATGGGCACCGCGACGACCAGACCCTGCATGGTGGTCACCAGCGCCTCGGAGATACCGCCCGCCATCAGCTTGGGATCGCCGGTACCGAACAGGGTGATAGCCTGGAAGGTGGCAATCATCCCCACTACGGTGCCGAGCAGGCCCAGCAGCGGCGCGACTGAGGCGATCAGCTTGATGAGGCTGATGCCCTTCTCGAACTTGGGCACGTTGCGCAGGATGATCTCGTCGAGCTTGGACTCCAGATCCTCGATGTTGTCACCGCGATGGTTCTGGTAGGCCCCCAGCATGTCACCAATGGGGTTGCCCTTGATGATCTGATCAGATTTCAGCTGCTTGCGCATGGACGAGCCGATCAGCGACAGGCGGATACCGCAGAAGATGGCCAGCAGGGTACCTATGACCCCCAATGCCAGGATCACATAGCCCACGGAACCGCCCTGATCGATACGCTCCTTGAGGGTCGGTGACTGCACCAGCAGGGAGAGGATCACGCCGCGAGACGGGTCGATAAAGATGGGCTTGACCCCGTCACCGCCCTGTTCAAACTCGGCGATGGGAGCCAGCACGCTCTTCTCCGGTTGACGGGAGAGCTGCTCGAACTTGCCGGTCTCCGGTACGAAGGTGAGGTACTTGCCTTCGGAGACAGTGTTGAACTCGCCGATCTGGGTGACGGTCTTCTCGGCCTGGTTGCCCTCGCCGTAGACCACAGTCGCCGGGATCTGGCTCACCTTGCCACCGTCCACCATGCGGCCGAGGGTGGTGGTCCAGAACGCTTCCAGATCGTCGCTGGAGGGGAGCTCTTTACTCTCGGCCAGACGGGTCAACAGAGCTGATTGCTCCGGATGCTCGACACGACGAGCGGAGGCGTTGAAGATCCCCTTGAACTCACCGGCAAACTGACGCAACACACCAAACATCTCGCCCATGTTGCCAGAACGCTGGCGCAGAGTTTCAGTCAGTTCGGTCAGCTGCTTGTCGTTGGCATCGAAGGTCGCCTTGAGCTGATCACCCTTGGCGGTTTCAGCAGCCAGCTCGGCCTTGGCCTTGGCCAGCAGTGCCCCCTGCTCGTTCTTGTCAGCCAGGAAGCGGGCTTCCCGCTCCTTGTTGAGTTGGGATTCGCTCAGGCTGGAGGCCTTGACCTGGTTCAGCAGCGCATTGAGATCCACCGGTTTTTCGGCAGCGGTCACCGGCAGGGTGACCAGGGTAGCTCCCGCAATCAGGGAGGCAATAGCAAGTTTGATTCCTTTCATGATGCTTTCTCCGCAGTTTGAACCGGCAGCTTGATCAGCGCGGGAGGCGCCTGCTTCTTGGCGATGCGAAGGCCCTGTTCAACCGCACTGCGATACTCCTGGGGCAACTCTTCCCACTGACGGGTCTTCTTGTTCCACATGCCGGTCTCCTGACCATCCGGAGACTGGTAAAGCAGCGCGATGCGGCCAACGCGCAGGAACTCGTAGGTCTTCTCGCTGCCATCCTTGTCCAGGCTCGCCTTGTAGGCCTCAATGGTGCGGCTGAAGCCCTCCTCGATCTGGTAGGCCTCCAGGATCTTGCGGTACTTCTCCGAGATGGTGACATCGGCCCGGTTCATCAGGTCGGTCAGAGCCGCCACGCGGTCCTCCCGCTCGACCTTCTGGAACGGCAGATCCAGCGCCACAAACTGCTCGAGGGAGTCGATCATCTTGAGCATCAGGGGCACCACTTCGGTGCTGGTCTGGTCGATCTGGGCGATCTGCTTTTGCATCGACGCCAGCTCGGCGCTCTGGGACTCGACCATCTTGCTCACCTGCTCGTTGTAGGTGCGCAGACTGTCGACCTGACGCAGGGCGGCCTTGTACTGGGCCAGTGCGGATTCGGCAGATTCGGCATAGCTGTCGATCTTCTGCTGGGAAACTTTGGATGCGTTGTTGGTGGCGGCTTGAGCGTCCACAGCCTGACCGGCAGTAGCGGCACTCAGATTGAAGCTGGTCAACAAGGCGGCCGAAACCAGGCTGCCAAGGAGCGCTTTCTTCATTGTAATGGTCCTTGTCTTCATAGGATTACCCTATCTCCGTAACTTCCTTGGACGTTGGGCACAGCCGGCCCGACCGGGCCGGCTGAGGTTGTATATCAACAGGGTTGATTAGAACTTCTGGGTGTAGTCGATGTAGTAGATGCGACCGTCGATGCTGTAGAGGTCTTCATCGTAAGTGAAGCCATCATTGGACAGGGAGGGGCCACGGTTGAACATGTTCTTCACACCGGTCTGGATCTTGCCATTCCAGCTGGTATCGACTGCGACGTTCAGGTTCCAGACGGTGTTGGAAGCGATATGACCCTCTTCCTGACCATCAACATAGTCCTGGCTCTGGGAATCGATATAGTTGGCGCTCAGGTAGGTATCCAGATTCCACAGCTGCGGGAAGTTGGCACCGATCCCGGAGTTGAGGCGCAAGTCAGGTTTGCCATTCCAACCCTTCTTGTCGATCATCGGACCACCGGCAAACAACCCCTCTTCGTACTGCAGGATGTAAGTACCACCGAAGTCATAACGCAGGGTGAAGGTGTTGAAGTCGTACTTGTAATCGGCTTTAAAATCTACACCACTGGTCTTGAGTTGCCCCAAGTTGACCATGCCAGCCTTGATCTCCTTGATGGTGCCGTTGGGGAGACGAATTACGTTCGGGTTGCTGCCACTGTTCAGCTCCTGATAAATCTGGGTTTGTGCCGTGGCTAGCTGGATCACATCATCAATCTTGATGTAGTAGTAATCGAGTGACAGATTCAAGTTATCCAGCGGATTGTAAGCAGCCCCGATAGTGAAGGTATCAGCCGTCTCCTCCTTCAGATTTTTATTGGACTGGCGGGTAACGTCATACTGTTTCTCAGGACAGTTAGCTGTGCCGGTAGCATTGCAGCGTACATAGTCCTTGGCATAGTCAGCAGAGAATGAGTCTGCGGCATAGAGATCATCCAGCCCCGGCGCCCGGAACGATTGTGACCAGGAGGTCCGGAACATCAAGTTGTCTAGCGGCTGGTAACGCAGGCTCGCTTTGGGCGAGAAGGCGCTGCCAAAGTCGCTGTACTTGTCATAACGACCCGCCAGGTTCAGCTCGACCTGCTCGGTGATGGGGATCAGGCTCTCGATATAGGTGGCAAACACATCGCGCACACCACCACCGGAGTTGCCGGATGAACCTATGACGTTGCCTGCTTCAGACTGACTGTCATAGGTATCGGAGTAAGTCCAGTCGTTATACTCGGAGCCCCAGTACCAACCGATTGGACCGGCAGGCAGTTCGCCCATTTCCCAACCCAAACCGCCATACCACTGGAAAAAGTCCATCTTGGAAGTACGCGAGGTATCGTAGGACAACAGATCATTTACTGACTTATCAAACTCACCATTGGTGAACTTGCCATCTTTGATTGCATTACGGGCAGCACTTTTGAGGATATAACCGCTACCATCGCTGGTATTGTCAGTCTTGGAGTACATGTAACCGGCGTTCCATTCAACATCCCCAACGGCCTCGGTAGGTAGTACACCGTCAAAGCCCAGGTTCATGCTGCCGGTAAAGTCAGTCACATCGTTATCACGGGGACCAATATTGTTGAATCGATAGAAAATTGCAGCCTGACCGCCAGTGATTCCGTTCGCAGCCAACAACGCAGGATCATCACTCACAAATGAGCCCGCAGCAGGGGCAAAGCGGCCAAAACTGGTCACCCGAGAGCCAATAAACTGAGGAACAAAATCCACACTGTCATTGATGTGATAGCGACCATTCACATAGACAGTATCGCGAGAACGAGAGGCTGTTTTAGCAGCAACCTTGGCGAAATCAAAGTTGCATAAACCATCCTGTTCAACAAAGCCGGTCCCGACATTGGCACAGTTGATACCTGCAAGCTGCTTCAGATCACCTGTATCTAAATCCATGATGTTACGGCCAGCCACGCTGGGGGACATTGCACCTTGTAAAGCCAGATAGTCACGGTCACGATAGTAGATCACGTCCTTCTCATCGTGCTCGTAAACCATCATCAGGGACCCTTTCTCCCCATTGACGCCCGCAACCACAGAGCCACTCTTCTCATCACCGCCCTCTTCGGTTGGTGAGCCAAGACGCCCTTGGAATGTCAACCCTTCGAAACCCTCCTTGAGGATCACGTTGATAACACCTCCGATAGCATCAGAACCATAGAGTGCGGAGCCGCCGTCCAGGTTCACTTCCACCCGCTCAACAGCAGCCATGGGGATGGTGTTAAGGTTGATGGAAGTGCCCCCCATGGAGGGGGATCCAGCAACACGTTTGCCATTGAGAAGCACCAGGGTACGTTCTGAGCCCAAGCCACGCAGCCCTACTGTGGCTTGTGACTGGGCAGAACTACCGGAGGATGGGGAGAAACCACCAAAAGAGTTGTAGGAGGCCTGTTTCAGATAATCCGCCACAGTCTGCTGACCAGACTGTTCAATTTGGGCCTTGCTGACAGAGACGACCGGAGTCGCCCCCTCAACATCAACACGGGAGATACGGGAACCAGTGACTTTGATTTTCTGCAGTTTTTCGACGTTCTGCCCTTCTTCGGCAGATACGGATGGGGCCGCCGCAAGGCTCGCCAAGGCGAACGCAATCGCAGCAGAGATTCTGCTCTTCCTAAGCATCGCTTATATCCTTCCTGGTTGTTTATTGTTTGCTTCCTGATACCGCCCTCTTTGGAGCGATGTGTAAGGCTTATCAATCTTTGACTAGCGACGTCAATGGAGCAGGGGTGTGGCGAGGTCAGGCGTAGAATAAGCGGAGTGTATTAATTTTGACCGGCATAATTAGTGAATAATTCTGCCAAAAATAACCCTCACAATGTAAAAATATTGTTAATTGGCGTAAATGGCGCTGAATTAAAATTTGATGAACTTATTAGTTAACGTGCTGTCCGTTTATATCTTATTTTGATTTATCGGCCTTAATAAGAATAAAACACTAACTTCATGAGGGTTTCACCTGACGGTTCTCATGGGGATAACAGATAAGATCGTTGAGATGATATCGTTTTCCTTCAATTTCACCGCTCAAACAAAAACGCTATTAATCAACAACTTAAAAACACAAAAAACTCAAATAAACAGCTGCTTATATTTTTTAAAATAATGTTGAGCAGTAGCGTTTTGTTTTGATTTTCACTTTTCAGATAAAAAACGTCATTTTTCGGTGCTTTTGGTCTCAGCGGGTCATTTGTCCCAGTTTTCCATTTCCTTGTACTTGATTTTTGTTGCAGAGCTTTTACAGTGGCCAAGCGGATTGTCTGCTGTTTGGCAACCAATCCAGCGCGTAATGCCAGGAAGGACAGGCCCGTCACCGGATTTGACTGGCCGCAAAAAAGAACAACAAGGACGAGGTTCCACCATGCTGTCGTATTTCCTACGCCGGATGCTTTTGATCATTCCGACGTTTCTCGGTATCACCCTGCTCGTCTTCACCATCACCCGTTTCGTGCCGGGCGGTCCGGTCGAACGCATGCTGCTGCAAGCCCAGGTTTCCCAGAATGAATCTGGCCGCTCCAGTGGCAGCAAGGGGGCGCAGGCCCTCTCCGATGAACAGATCGAGGAGCTCAAGGCCTTCTATGGCCTCGACAAGCCGATGCTGGTCGCCTACTGGGAGTGGCTGCAGAAGTTGGCGGTGCTGGATCTGGGCGAATCGACCCGCTACTACGAACCGGTGTGGGATCTCATCAAGGAGCGGCTCCCGGTCACCGCCTTCTTCGGGCTGGCGACCTTTCTGCTGAGCTATGCGGTCTCCATTCCGCTGGGGGTGGCGAAAGCGCTCAGGCACAACAGCCGCTTCGACTCGTTGAGCTCCATGCTTATCTACATGGCCTATGCCCTGCCCGCCTACGTGGTGGGGATCTTCCTCATCACCGTCTTCGCCTTCCATCTGGAGTGGCTGCCGATGGGCGGTTTTCCGGGGGACGACTTTGAATACATGGAGAGCAGCTGGGATCAGATCCGCACTGTCTTTGCCCACGCCCTGCTGCCGCTTATCGCCTACGCCATCGGTGATTTCGCCATCCTCACCATGACTATGAAAAACAGCCTGATGGAGAACCTGTCGGCCGATTATGTGCGTACTGCGGTGGCCAAGGGGTTGCCGTTTCGCAAGGCGGTCACCGACCACGCCATGCGCAACAGCCTGATCCCCATCGCCAGTCACCTGGGGTCTGTACTCACCGTTTTCTTTGGCGGCTCCTTCCTCATCGAGACCATCTTCAACATCGACGGCATCGGCCTGCTCGGTTACGAGGCTATCGTCGAGCGGGACTACCCCACCGTAATGGGCATTCTGGCCATCACCTCCATGCTGATGCTGATTGGCAATATCGTCTCCGATATCTGTGTTGCCCTCGTTGATCCGCGCGTGCGGTTTGGAGACTGACCATGAAGCTCAATCCGGTTACCTTGAAAAAACTCAAGCGCTTCAAGTCGATCAAGCGCGGTTACTACTCCTTCATCATCTTCACCACCCTGGTGCTGCTCTCCCTGCTGGCGGAGCTGCTGGTCAACAGCCGGGCACTGATGGTGAGCTATCAGGGCCAGCTGCACTTTCCCACCTATGGCGATGTGATCCCCGGTCAGCAGTTCGGGCTCGATTACGAGTACGAAACCAACTACCGCCAGCTCAAGGCCAAGTTTGCCGCAGAGGACCAGGGCGACTGGGTACTGCTGCCGCCGGTGCCCTGGAACCCCTACGAGCAGGATTTCAAGGAGGATGCCTACCCGCCTTACGCCCCCAGCGCAGCCGAGCGCCACTTCCTCGGCACCGACACCAGCGGCCGCGACGTACTGGCGCGACTGGTTTACGGCTTTCGCATCGCTATCGGCTTTGCCTTTATCGCGCTGGCGGCCAGTTACGCCATCGGCGTCACCATCGGCTGTCTGATGGGCTTTCTCGGCGGCCGCTTCGACCTCATTCTGCAACGCTTTATCGAGATCTGGTCCCAGGTGCCGTTTCTCTACGTCATCATGATCCTGGTGTCGCTTGCCAAGCCCAACTTCGGCCTGTTTGTCGCCATCAACGTGCTGTTCGGCTGGATGGGGATCACCTGGTATATGCGCACCCTCACCTACAAGGAGCGGGCGCGGGACTATGTGATGGCGGCGCGTGCGCAAGGGGCGACCACCGGGCGGATCATCTTCAACCACATCCTGCCCAACACCCTGATGATGATCGTCACACTGGCGCCGTTCGCCGTGGTGGGCAATATCTCGACCCTGACGGCGCTCGACTATCTGGGCTTTGGCCTTGCGCCGCCGACCCCGAGCTGGGGGGAGCTGCTCTCCCAGGGCATCAACAATCTGGATGCCATCTGGATCGTCAGTTCGGTGGTGGCAGCGGTGAGTCTGGTGCTGATCATGGTCTCCTTTATCGGCGAGGCGATCCGCGAGGCGTTTGATCCGCGCAAATTTACCCGTTACCAATAAGCCAGCCGATGCCAGCGCATCGGCAGGCGCCAGATAACGAACAGTGATAAATGAAGGACGGGCCGCCGCCATCGGCGGTCCCGGGAGCAAGGGATAATCCCGTTATCAATCAAGACCCCCAGTGCAGGGGCCAGACCTGGAAGTCAAACATGAAAAATAAAATCAAATGGATAGGTGCTCTCTTTGTGCTGGTAAACGGATCCTGGGTCTGGGCGGCCAGCCTGCCCGCGGATCTCAAATGGGAGACCAACGACACGGATCCGGTGTTCGCCTCCCCCAAGGCGCTGTCGGGCGGCAGCCTCAATATGTTTGTGGAGAGCTTTCCGCTGACGTTCCGCACCGTGGGGCCAGACTCCAACGGTTCGTTCCGCTCCTTTATTCTCGATAACCAGTTGCGACTTATCAGCTTCCACCCCAATACCGGCAACCCCATTCCCTCGCTGGCGACCCACTGGGCCATCGCGCCAGACAGCCAGACCGTCTACTTCAAGCTGGATCCCCGCGCCAAATGGTCGGATGGCAAGCCGGTCAATGCCGATGACTACACCTTCGGCTACGAGATGATGCGCTCCAAACACATCAAGGGGCCCTGGTTCAACAACTACTACACCACTGAAGTGGTAGCGGTAGAGAAGATCGATGATCACACCATTATGGTCAAGGCGGGCAACCGCAAAGCCAAGATGGACCTGCTCAACACCACCGAGCTGTGGCCCCAGCCCAAGCACTACTACAAGCTGACCCCCAACTGGGTGAAGCAGTACAACTGGGCCGTGGTGCCCACCACAGGCCCCTACGTGATCAGCGACGTCAAGAAGGGCAAGTCGGTCACCTTCAGCAAGCAGAAGGATTGGTGGGCAAAAGACGATCGCTACAACCAGCACAGATTCAACATCGACACCATCAAGGTGCAGGTGATCCGTGACCACAACATCGCCTTCCGCCACTTCCTGAAAGGGGAGATCGATACCTTCGAGATGATCCTGCCCAACTGGTGGCATGAAAAAGCGGTCACCCCGGAGTACAAAAAAGGCTATGTGCAGAAGGTAATGGCCATGACCGACACCAAACAGGGCGGTCAGGGGGTTCACCTCAATGTGGCCAACCCCAAGCTGGCGGACGTAAACGTGCGCCTCGGCATCCAGCACGCCTTCAATATCGACAAGATGATAGAGACCGTGCTGCGCGGCGACTATGACAGAGCCACCACCTTCGACTCGGGCTTTGGCGAGTTCACTGACATCACTTTGCCGGAGCGGGCTTATGACATCGACAAGGCTCGGGAGTACTTTGCCAAGGGCGGCTATAACAAGCCGGGGCCGGACGGCATCCTGCAAAATGAGAAAGGGGAGCGGCTGACGCTGGCGCTCACCTACACCAGTCAGGAGCACTCCAAGCGACTGACCGTGCTGAAAGAGGAGGCCAAGAAGGCGGGACTGGATCTGGAGCTCAATCTGGTGGATGGCGCGACCGGTTTCAAGGTGATGCTGGAGAAGAAACACGAAGCGGCCTGGCTCGGCTGGGGCGGCGGCGGTCTCTATCCGCAATATTGGGAGTTTTTCCACTCCGCCAACGCCAACAAGCCGCAGACCAACAACCTGTTCAACGTTGCGGACAAGGAGCTAGACGCGCTGATCGACGCCTACAACGTCGAATTCGACATGGCCAAACGGGCCAAGCTCTCCCAGCAGATCCAGCAGCGCATCTATGACCTCGCCATCTTCGTGCCTGGGGTGCAGCTCAACTATGTGCGGGCCAGCAGTTGGCGTTATGTGATGCTGCCGGACGTACCTGCCACCAAGAACACGCCGGATCTGCTCTACTGGCCGATGGACGGTTATCCTCACAGTAGTGGCGGTCTGCTCTGGCTTGATCCCAAGGTGAAGGAAGAGACCCGCAACGCCAAGGAGGCAGGGGAGGCGCTGGCGCCCATCAACCTGCTCGACAAGACCTATGCACGTCATTGATATTCAGGCCATTGCGAAGGGAGCAGCCGTTATGCCCAACACTCAGGCCCCCATTCTTGACGTACCGGATAACGGGGGGGAGTTCGCCGTTGATAACGGCCAGCACCCAGCCCCAATCCTCGAAGTACGCGATCTCGAGGTGGAGTTCGCCGTCGACGACGGCAAGATCAAGGTGCTCGACGGGGTCAGCTTCAAGGTGGCACCGGGTCAGACGCTGGGGATCGTCGGCGAGTCTGGCTGTGGCAAAAGTGTCACTTCGCTCGCCATCATGGGGCTCTTGCCCAAGCCCCATGGTCAGGTGGTAGCAGGCTCCATCCGCTTTCAGGGGGAGGAGCTGCTGTCGCTTGCGCCAGATCAGATGTACAAGGTGCGCGGCAACCGCATCTCTATGATCTTTCAGGAGCCGATGACGGCCCTCAACCCGGTGCAGACGGTCGGTGAGCAGCTGATGGAGGTGTTTCGCCTTCATCGCCCCGACTACGACAAGGCCCAGCGCAAAGCCGCGGCCATCGCCATGCTGCAGAAGGTGGGGATCCCGGAACCGGCCCAGCGCTTTGCGGTCTATCCCCACAACCTCTCCGGCGGTATGCGCCAGCGAGTGATGATCGCCATGGCGCTCTCCTGCGAGCCGGACCTGCTTATCTGTGACGAGCCGACCACGGCGCTGGATGTCACCATTCAGGCCCAGATCCTCGAACTGATGAAAGAGCTGCAGGCCCAGACCGGGATGGCCATCATCTTTATCACCCACGATCTGGGGGTAGTGGCGGAGCTGTGCGACGAAGTGGTGGTGATGTACGCCGGGCGGGCGGTAGAGCAGGCCGACGTGTTCGAGCTGTTTGACCATCCCCGTCACCCCTATACCCACGGCTTGATGAGCTCAATCCCGCGCCTTGAGGATGAGCCCAAGAGCCTGCTCAAGACCATCAAGGGACAGGTACCGGCCCTGCACGAGATGCCCGCAGGCTGCCGCTTCTCCAACCGCTGCCCCCATGCGACCGATCTCTGCATCAGCGCCATTCCGGCGGTGGAGCAGTTAAATCTGCGCCACCATGTCGCCTGTCACTACTGGAAGGAGTTGAACGTATGAGCACTCTGTTATCGGTCAGGGATCTGAAACAGCACTTCCGGCTGGGAGGCGGGTTCCTGCGCAAGCAATATACGGTTCACGCGGTGGATGGCATCAGCTTCGACCTGAAACAGGGGGAGACGCTGGGGCTGGTGGGTGAATCGGGCTGCGGCAAGTCCACCCTCGGGCGCAGCCTGCTCAAGCTGTTCGAGCCGACCGCGGGCACCATCACCTTCGAGGGGCGCGACATCACCGCCCTCAGCCCGAAGGAGATGCGCTCCCTGCGTCAGGAGATGCAGATGGTGTTTCAGGACCCTGCAGAATCCCTCAACAGCCGCCACACCGTGGGCCAAATTTTGGAGGAGCCCTTTATCATCCACGGTAAAGGCAACACTGAGCAGCGCCGCGGCTGGGTGCAGGATCTGCTGGCAAAAGTGGGCCTGCCGGGCAGCGCGGTGGATCGCTACCCCCACGAGTTTTCCGGCGGTCAGCGCCAGCGGATCGGCATCGCCCGCGCCATCGCCCTCAAGCCCAAGCTGCTGGTGTGCGACGAGGCGGTCTCGGCCCTCGATGTCTCGGTGCAGTCGCAGATTGTCAACCTGCTGCTCAGCCTGCAGCGGGAGATGAACCTCTCCATCATTTTCATCGCCCACGATCTGTCGGTGGTCAAACATATCTCGGATCGGATTGCAGTGATGTATCTGGGACGGATCGTCGAACTGGCGGATGCCCAGTCGCTCTATCTGGCGCCGCGCCACCCTTACACCCAGGCGCTGATCTCCGCCATTCCGGTACCGGACCCGCGCAGGCGCAGCCAGCGCATTCTGCTGACCGGCGATGTGCCCTCCCCCATCTCGCCGCCAAGCGGCTGCCACTTCCACCAGCGCTGCCCACATGCGACCGAGCTGTGCAAAAGCAAGGCGCCCAAGCTTGAGGCGTGTGATGAGGCCCATCATCAGGTGGCCTGTCACACCCCGCTCGCTGTTGGTAGTCACGCCATCAGTGACAACGCCATGAGCGGCGACAGCAGGCTGGAGCAGGCAAGCTAGGCGCAGCGAACAAACCCCAGGGTAGAAACAGACGAGGCGGCCATCAGGCCGCCTCGTGCTATCGGGTCACTCTTGCAATATCGAGCCACTGCCGCAGCTTGTCAGGCAATCTGGTAACGGCCGGGCTTGTGGTTGAGTGTCAACACCAGATTACAGATAACCGCCGCCACGATGGAGAGCGCCAGGATCCAGGGCTGCACCACGAAAAACGAGGCGACAACAATGGCGCAATCGAGCCCCATCTGCAGCTTACCCGCCCGGATGCCAAAGCGATCCTGAATAAAGAGCGCCAGAATGTTGAAGCCCCCCAGACTCGACTTGTGACGGAACATAATGAGCAGACCCATGCCAATCAGAGTACCGCCGATCAGCGCCGCATAGAGGGGCTCTATCTTGCCGATCTGCAACACCCCGTTGAGGTGATCGGTCATGTAGGAGACCGCCGCCACCGAGACAAAGGTGTTGAAGGTAAAACGTGGCCCCATCCGCAGCCATGCCAGCGCATAGAAGGGCAGGTTGATGCCGAAAAACAGCAGGCCGAAGCTGATGCCAGTCACCTTTTGCAGCAGCAGTGCCAGCCCGGCGGTGCCGCCGGTAAGCAGGCCAACCTGATGAAACAGAAAGATGCCGAGGGAAACAAAGCCGGCCGCCGTCAGCAGGGCCAGCACATCCTCATAAATAGGATGGGCAGTGCGAATCGAGGTGTTGTCCATAACCTGTATCCAAGCGAAGTAAAGAGAGAGTGTCTGTCGCCTGCCGTTGCGGGCGGGCTGCGAGCCCTGTCCACAGGGCTTCGTTATGGGGTCCAGTCTATTTTTTGTGAAAAGGATCACAACAGTCAGGCTGAACGCCCCATTCTGGTGCCTGTCATCTGGCATTGACACCCGCTGCACCAAGATGCAGCATGCCGCGGTTTAAGCGCGCCATCACTCCATTCACAGCACGAGGCACTTTTCATGAAGGTCACCATTTTTGGCACAGGCTATGTCGGGCTGGTACAGGCCGCCGTTCTGGCCGAGGTGGGCCATCAGGTCTGCTGCGTGGATGTGGATGATGAACGGATCGCCGCCCTCAGGCTGGGGCAGATCCCCTTCTACGAGCCAGGGCTGGCCCCGTTGGTCGAGAGCCATCTGGCCAGCGGCCGCTTGAGCTTCACGGTCGATCCCGCCATTGGCGTGGCACACGCCGAGCTACTGCTGATCGCCGTGGGCACCCCGGCTGACGAGGATGGCTCGGCCGACCTGCAACATGTGCTGGCGGTGGCCGACACCATAGGCCGACTGATGAGCCGCCCCAAGCTGGTGGTGATCAAGAGCACAGTACCGGTCGGCACGGCACAGCAAGTAAGGGAACACATTGAGCAGCAGTTGGCTATGCGTGGACGGACCCTCACCTGTGAGGTGGCGGCCAATCCCGAGTTTCTCAAGGAGGGAGCGGCGGTCAACGACTGCATGCGGCCGGACCGCATCATCATCGGCTGTGACAGCGAGCGGGCGCTTGAGCAGTTGCGTGCCCTCTACGCCCCCTTCAACCGCAATCACGACCGGATCGTGGTGATGGATCTGCGCAGCGCCGAGCTCACCAAATACGCCGCCAACGCCATGCTGGCCACCAAGATCTCCTTTATGAACGAGATGGCGGCCCTCGCCGAGCAACTGGGGGCCGATATCGAGGCGGTGCGTCAGGGGATGGGAGCCGATCCCCGCATCGGTTACCACTTTATCTACCCGGGCTGCGGCTACGGCGGCTCCTGCTTCCCCAAGGATATCAGGTCGTTGCGCCATACCGCGGCGAGTGTCGGCTGCGACGCCCCGCTTTTAGCGGCGGTCGAGTGGGTCAACCAGCGCCAGCAACAGAAGATGGCGCAAACCCTGCTGACCCGCTTCGGACCGGATCTGCGCGGCCGCACCTTCGCCCTGTGGGGGCTGGCGTTCAAACCCGGCACCGACGACATGCGCGATGCGTCGAGCCGCCCGCTGCTGGCCGCCATCTGGGCTGCCGGTGGCCGGGTGCAGGCCTTTGATCCCAAGGCGATGGAGCGCGCCCGCCAGATCTACGGCCAGCGGCCGGATCTGCTGCTCTGCCCGACTCAGGAAGCGGCACTGGAAGGGGCCGATGCTCTGCTGATCTGTACCGAGTGGCAGGCGTTTCGCGCCCCCGATTTCCAGCAGCTGAAAGCGCTGCTCAACCAGCCTGTCATCATCGATGGCCGCAACCTCTATGAGCCGCGCCAGCTCAGCGAACTCGGGTTTGACTATCACGCCATCGGGCGACCACATCTTCCCGCCAAAAAGCAGCCTGCCAACACCAGCTGCAACCCGGAGACTCAACCATGATCTATCTGGTCACCGGCGTCGCCGGTTTTATCGGTTTTCATGTAGCCAGCCAGCTGTGCGCCGCTGGTCATCGGGTGGTGGGGATCGACAACCTCAACGACTACTACGAGATGAGTCTGAAAGAGGCGCGGCTGGCCCAACTGGCCAGTTTCCCCCATTTTCGCTTCGAGCGGCTGGATCTGGCAGATCGCGAGGCGATGGGGGACCTGTTTGCCCGTCATGGTTTCGAGCGGGTGATCCATCTGGGGGCGCAGGCGGGGGTGCGTTACTCCATCGACAATCCGTTCGCCTACGCCGACAGCAACCTCACCGGCATGCTGACGGTGCTGGAGGGGTGTCGTCACCACGGGATTCAGCACCTCATCTACGCTTCCTCCAGCTCGGTCTATGGCATGGGGGATCAGATGCCTTACTCCACCGCGCAGCAGGTGGATCATCCGGTCTCCCTCTACGCTGCGACCAAAAAGAGCGGCGAGCTGATGGCCCACGCCTATTCGGCGCTCTATGGCCTGCCCACCACAGGGTTGCGCTTCTTTACCGTCTACGGCCCCTGGGGTCGCCCCGACATGGCCATCATCAAGTTCACCCGCGCCATTCTGGCGGGCGAGCCTATCGACGTCTATAACTACGGCGATCTCAGCCGCGACTTCACCTTTATCGACGACATCGTCGCGGGGATCCTCGCCGTGGCCGACCAGCCGCCCCGCCCCAATCCCGATTGGCACGCCAGCGAGCAGAGCGCGGCCGAGAGCGCCGCCCCCTACCGCATCCTCAATATCGGCAACGGCCAGCCGGTGCGGCTGCTCGATTTTATCGAGGCGCTGGAAGAGGCCATCGGCAAACCCGCTATCAAGCGGATGCTGCCAATGCAGGCAGGCGACATGCACGCCACCTGGTCCGACAGCGAACCGCTACACACCCTCACCGGTCTGCGCCCCGCTACGCCCCTCAAGCAAGGTGTTGCCGAGTTTGTCCGCTGGTATCTCGACTACTACCAGCCCGACCGCTGACGAGCGCGGGTAGCCCCTCGGTCATTGATGAGTTAATCAGATACCACTGATGCCCCGCGGGTTTTAGGATGGCTGAACGCACTGTCTGCGCACCATAGCGAGGATTTGAGATGCAACAACAGGAACAGGGTCTGATCGATGGACTGTTCGACCGCCTCAAGCAAGCGCAAGCCAGGGATAGCAAGCGAGACCCACAAGCGGATCAGCTGATCCGCCAGCATCTGGCAGAGCAGCCCGATGCCCCCTACTACATGGCCCAGGCGCTGCTGATCCAGCAGGCAGCCCTTACTCGCCTCAACGAGCGGGTCAAGGAGCTGGAAGCCAGCCAGAGCGCCCCAAGTGGCGGCAGTTATCTCTCCGGCTTGTTTGGTAGCGAAAGCAGCCCTCCTCCGCGCTTTACGCCGCCACCGGCATCCGCTCCTGCCCAGCCAGCATCCCGTACCAGCTCCTTTTTGGGCGGCACCCTGCAAACCGCCGCCGGTGTGGCCGGTGGCGTGATGCTGGCCGACATGATCGGCGGACTGTTTCACAGCAACCGGCCCGAGGAGATCATCGACATCATAGAGCCAGCGCCCATCGTCAATCCGGTCGATGCGGAACCGGTACGCTGGGACGGCTGGGATTCACCTCCCGATGTTGGCAGCAGTTTTCTCGACGACGATAGCCAGAGTGGCGGCTGGACCGACAGTGACGATAACAACGGCGGTTTCTTCTAACCGTCAAACCATTACTGGCCCCGCATCTGGCGGGGCCCAACTCGATACGAAACCCATGACTATGGAAAGTGTGATGACACCACGGACCGGCAGCGGCATGACGCGATATAATCACTTCGCTTCGTGCCACCCGGGAGACACTCCCGACCCCAGGCGCTCTGTCCGTGGCCACGCAACACCCCCATGACGACAAGGAGCCACCTCATGATCCGAACCCTTCTCCTGATTGGCGCCGCCATCGCGGCCTATGCCCTGACCCAGAACCACACCCTGCTTCCCCTGCTCAGCCTGCTGGCCCTGCTTTCGCTCTGGGTTGTCAGCGAAATTGGCAGCTTCTATCGCGCGCTTCCTCCCGCCGACCTAGATGAGCATGAGTATCACCACGACTTCTAACCCGATGAAAAATGGTATGAAACTCTCGCAATGCCGTTAGTTCCATACCATTTTGCTCTCTGAAATCCCCCCGCTATAACAACAGGATCCACTGCTTTCATGGCGATGGCAGCCATGTTCCTCTATATCTTCTCTACTCAAGCAGGAGATAAACGATGGGGAAGATCAGCGAAAACGGACTGTTTTTGCTGCTTTTTTTGTCGTCGCTACTGGCGGGCATACCGCAGACGGCACAGGGCAGGGATTTCAGACAAGCCCCCAGGGCAATGACGGCACTCAGGCAGGGGCAGGCAGCCCAGCACAGCGGCAATCTGCAAAAGGCGATTGCCCTCTACTGTGTAGCCGCCAGCACCGGCAATCCCGAAGGTTACTTCCGGATCGGGCGTCTGCTCGCCACCGGCCCCGCCTCGGTGCGCAGCGCGAAAATGGCCAACAGCTATCTCGCCATGGCGATGCGCCTTGGCAACCAGCAGGCCAGCCGCTACTACAACCCGCGGGTCGGCAATGCCCCCATGGGCGATCAGTGCGGTGTCGGCATGCGCGGCGGACAAGGGAGTTATTTCGCCCTGCCCAGCACACCGTTCAATGTCGAGGCATATCTGGCGCGCCAGTCACCGGGCAAACAGAAGCTGGCCACCATGCTGCGCCACGCAGCAAAGCGCCATCAGGTCGATGTGCGGCTGGTGCTGGCCATCGCCATTGCCGAATCCAACCTCGAAAGCCGCGCCGTCTCCGCCAAGAATGCGCAGGGGGTGATGCAGCTGATCCCCGAAACCCAGCAGCGTTTTGGTGTCACTCAACCCTTTGATCCGGCACAGAACATCAAGGGTGGCGTCAGTTATCTCAAGTGGCTGGATCGCCGCTTCGATGGCGACTGGGTACTGATCTCGGCAGCCTACAACGCAGGTGAAAAGGCGGTTGAGCGCTATGGCGGGATCCCCCCCTATGACGAAACACAGGAGTATGTGAAACGGGTGCTCTACTTCGCTGGCCACAAACAGCCCTGAGCGGAAAATCAGGAGCTCGCCCGTTCGGAAGGCGGCACACGCCTCTTTCTGCGGCCACGGCGGCGGCCACGCCCCCAATAATCGAAGCCATAGTGGCGATAGTAGCCAACCAGATTGCTGACCAGAAACAGCCCCTCCATCAGCGCGGCGACCGGTGAGCCCACCAGCAGGTTGTTACCCAGCCAGCAGAGGGTACCGAGCAGCATCCAGCGCCGCAAAAGGCGATCATCCGGGCAAAACGCGGCCCGGGTTTGCAGCAAGCTCGCCAGCAGCCCGATCCATGAGAGCAAGCCCTGATAGGTCGCCAGCGCCGCCGCACAGGCCAACCCCATGAAAAACCACATCAAGATGCGCCTAACCAGCCAGATACTCACCAGAAAGCGCACGCTGGCCAGCAGTAACAGGCAGGCGGCCGACCACTGCCCGAGCAGGGCAAAGTGACCGGCATTGAGGGCACAGGAGAGGGCCAGACAGGCCAGGATCCTGCGGCGATCCCGCAACTGAAACGACAACAGATCGAGCAACAAGGCCAGGCTCACCACCAGCTGCGACCACAGAAACAGCGACATCATCCACCCCTCGTCCGTCATTTGGATGGCGCAGCATGAGGGGATGGTCGGAGAGCGGCATTAACCCGTGTTAATGCGCCTGCGGATCCGTGACAGAGTGACCGGGCTGATACCGATATAGTTGGCGAGCTGCACCTGAGTGAGCCGCATCGGCCAGTGGGGGAAGGTGTGGCAGAGCTCCCGATAACGCTCTTCGGGGGAGTGGAGCAGCAAAAACGCCTCCTTTCGCTCCTTGTAACCGAGCTGCTGGCGCAACAGGGCCATGCAGACCGACTGCCAGGCGGGCTCATCCAGCAGGGCGAGCGGCACCCGCACCACCTGCAGCTCCGTCAGCGCCTCCAGCTGGTAGCGGGCAGGCGCCCCCGTGAGCCAGCTGTCATAGAGCAGGCAGAGCTCCCCCTCGAAGTAGAACTCCTTGCTGCGCTCCTGTCCGTCCCGGGTGTAGTGGCAGGCGCGAGCGATGCCCGCTTCGATATAGAAGGCAGCTTCCTGCTCTGCCCCTTGCGCCAACAGTGCCTGACCGGCGCGCAGCGTCTGCCGTGGCAAGCGCAGGCTGATGGCTTCGCTCAGCGCGGCGTCCAATCCCATTGTGCAGAGAAAGGCGGCCAGTGAAGGGGCTTGAGGAGATGGGTTCATGACGGCTCCGGAACAAAACGGCAGCCCACATCATGCCCAAATTGCACGGCTGATGCAGCAAGGCGTGACCGCTGCGGCAAAGGGGGGACATAGCCGGGTACCACCTTTGCCCCCCCTCGTCCGTTGGTTTACAATCGACGGGTTTTTTGGAACCCGGTTGACCTGTGTCGACCTGGCCCCACCACGACATCAGTCTGTTAATGCCAAGACATTAACCTGCTGAAAAGGAAGAGAATTAGCCAATGGCTCAATTTATTTACACCATGAACCGGGTCGGCAAGGTAGTGCCGCCCAAGCGTCATATTCTCAAGAACATCTCCTTGAGCTTCTTCCCGGGCGCCAAGATTGGCGTGCTAGGTCTCAACGGTGCCGGTAAATCGACCCTGCTGCGCATCATGGCGGGCATCGATACCGAGATCGAAGGGGAAGCCCGTCCGCAGCCCGGCATCAAGATCGGCTACCTGCCACAGGAGCCGAAGCTGGAGCCGGAGCAGACCGTACGCGAAGCGGTCGAAGAGGCCGTTGGCGAGGTGAAGCGCGCCATGGCCCGCCTGGACGAGGTCTATGCGGCCTACGCCGACCCGGATGCCGATTTTGACAAGCTGGCCCGCGAACAGGGCGAGCTGGAGGCCATTATCCAGGCCCAGGGCGGTCACAACATGGAAAACCAGCTGGAGCGTGCGGCCGATGCCCTGCGCTTGCCGGCCTGGGATGCCAAGATCAAGCACCTCTCCGGTGGTGAGCGCCGCCGTGTGGCACTGTGCCGTCTGCTGCTGGAAAAGCCTGACATGCTGCTGCTGGACGAACCGACCAACCACCTGGATGCGGAATCCGTGGCCTGGCTGGAGCGCTTCCTGCACGACTACGAAGGCACTGTAGTGGCCATCACCCACGACCGTTACTTCCTCGACAACGTGGCGGGCTGGATCCTGGAGCTGGACCGCGGCGAAGGTATCCCGTGGGAAGGCAACTACTCCTCCTGGCTGGAACAGAAGGACGCCCGTCTGGCGCAGGAAGCAAGTTCCGAAGCGGCCCGTCGCAAGTCCATCGAGAAAGAGCTGGAGTGGGTTCGTCAAAACCCGAAAGGGCGTCAGGCCAAGTCCAAGGCCCGTATGGCTCGCTTCGAAGAGCTCAACACCAACGACTACCAGAAGCGCAACGAGACCAACGAGCTGTTCATTCCGCCCGGACCGCGCCTCGGTGACAAGGTGGTGGAAGTGGCCAACCTGCGCAAATCCTATGGTGATCGGGTGCTGATCGACGATCTGTCGTTTGCCATTCCAAAGGGTGCCATCGTCGGCATCATCGGTCCGAACGGTGCCGGTAAGTCGACCCTGTTCCGCATGATGTCGGGTCAGGAGCAGCCGGATTCCGGCTCCATCACCCTGGGTGACACCGTGGTACTGGCCTCTGTCGATCAGTTCCGCGACAGCATGGATGACAAGAAGACGGTATTCGAAGAGGTCGCTGACGGTCAGGATATCCTGCGCATCGGCAACTACGAGTTCCCGAGCCGCGCCTACATCGGCCGCTTCAACTTCAAGGGTTCCGATCAGCAGAAGCGGGTTGGCGAGCTCTCCGGTGGTGAGCGCGGTCGTCTGCATCTGGCCAAGCTGCTGCAGACCGGCGGCAACGTGCTGCTGCTGGATGAACCGACCAACGATCTGGATATCGAAACCCTGCGCGCCCTCGAGAACGCCCTGCTGGAGTTCCCGGGTTGTGCCATGGTCATCTCCCACGACCGCTGGTTCCTCGACCGTATCGCCACTCACATCCTCGACTATCAGGATGAGGGCAAGATCGAGTTCTTCGAAGGTAACTTTACCGAATACGAAGAGTGGAAGAAGAAGACCTACGGCGCCGAGGCGATCCAGCCCCATCGCGCCAAGTACAAGCGCATCGCCAAATAAGGCTGACTGCGTGTTGAGGGGAGCTTCGGCTCCCCTTTCTCTTGCCTTTTGACTTACAATCCTAGACGGATGCCTTTGCATGGATGTAGCACGATGACGACCCCCATAGAGAAAAAACTCACCATCCAGATCCGGGTTGAACCGGGTTGCCTCGGGCCGGATGGCAAGGAGCACATAGAGACCTTCTGTGCTGCTGCCGCCAAGATTTTTGCCGCCGTGGAGCCCGAGCTGGTGAGCTGGGTGCTGATCCCCCGCTACGACAAGCAACTGCCGGAGCAGGAGTTCTTTATCGAGGGGCGCAAGCTGACCGAAGAGCAGGCCAGCCTCTTTCTGCGCCGCTTCGGCCGCGAGCTGGGTGAGGTACAAGACCGGCTCGACTCGGTACTGGCCCAGCTGGTCGAGCGCTACTTCAAAACCCTGTAAGCCCCCAATTTTCGATAAAAGGTTCTCTGCTGAGAACCTTTTTTCACGCTCAAAAAGCAAACGTTTGAATTTTTACTCTATTCATTGATCTGCTTCGCAGATCCGGGGTTTGTAAACGGCGCCGCCTGTGTAAAAATGTGCGCGCTGTCACGGTATCAGGACGAGTCTGGTTACTTCTCCACCAGAAACAGGGCAATTTACCCCGCATGGATGGGATAGCCCGTTCCCCTGCTGCTTATTTCACGTCACCTATTGGAATCCAACATGAATCAACAACACCAAGCTGCCAATCAGGCCGCCGGGCAAGGATTGCTTGAGCGCCTGTTTGCCCTGCAAGGCCATGGCACTACCGCCCGCACCGAAGTGATCGCCGGTATCACCACCTTCCTGACCATGGTCTACATCGTGTTCGTCAACCCGCAGATCCTCTCTGCGGCGGGCATGGACACCCAGGCCGTGTTCGTCACTACCTGCCTCATCGCCGGTATCGGCAGCATCCTGATGGGCCTGTTGGCCAACCTGCCCATCGCGCTGGCCCCCGCCATGGGCCTCAACGCCTTCTTCGCCTTCGTGGTGGTGGCAGGTATGGGCTACTCCTGGCAAGTGGGCATGGGCACCATCTTCTGGGGCGCCATGGGTCTGTTGATCCTCACCCTGCTGCGGGTGCGTTACTGGCTGATCGGCAACATTCCGCTCACCCTGCGGGTTGGCATCACCGCCGGTATCGGTCTGCTGATCGCCCTGCTCGGCCTGCACAACGCCGGGATCGTCGTGGCCAGCCCCGCGACTATGGTGACCGTGGGCAACCTCACCTCCCTGCCCTGCCTGCTGGGTCTGCTCGGTTTCTTCCTGATCTGCATCTTCTCCGCTCGCGGCGTCCACTCCGCCGTGCTGATCGCCATCGTGGTCACCACGGGTCTGGGCTGGCTGTTTGGCGATGTCACCTTCAAGGGCTTTGTCTCCATGCCCCCCAGCATCGAACCGGTGTTCGGCCAGCTGGATCTGATGGGATCGCTCGATATCAGCCTCGCCGGGATCATCTTCTCCTTTATGCTGGTCAACCTGTTCGACTCTTCCGGCACCCTGATCGGTGTCACCAACCGCGCCAAGCTGGCCGATGACAAGGGCCACTTCCCACGCATGAAACAGGCGCTGATGGTGGATAGCGTAAGCTCCGTCGGCGGCGCTTTCATGGGCACCTCCTCGGTTACCGCCTTTATCGAGAGCAGCTCCGGCGTCGCCGTCGGCGGCCGTACCGGTCTGACCGCCATCGTGGTCGGCCTGCTGTTCCTGCTGGCGATCTTCTTCTCTCCGGTCGCCGCCATGGTGCCGGCCTATGCCGCCGCTGGCGCCCTTATCTATGTGGGCGTGCTGATGTGCTCCGAGCTGACCCGGGTGAAGTGGGAAGATCTGACCGAAGCGGTACCGGCCTTTATGACTGCGGTGATGATGCCGTTCAGCTTCTCCATCACCGAGGGGATCGCCGTGGGCTTTATCTCCTACTGCGTGATGAAGGCGGGTACCGGCCGCTGGCGCGAGATCAACCCCTGCGTGCTGGTGGTGGCCCTGCTGTTCGTGCTCAAGTTTGTCTGGGTCGACAGTCACTAAGCGGCACTCTGTCCCAATAAAAATGCCAGTCAGCTGACTGGCATTTTTTTATCCAAAGTATTTTCGGCCTGTGCGCTGGCCATAAAAAAATCCGAAACCTGTGGTTTCGGATTTTTGCTATTCAGCATGTGGCAGAGCGGGGTTATCCCCTCGCCTGCCACGTCGGCAGAACTTACTCGGCAGCCATGCGGGCTTCGATGTAAGCCAGTGCGCGGTCAATGCGCGCCAGCACGCGCTCCTTGCCGACCAGTGCCATCACCGCGTCGATGGCTGGAGATTGGCCCAGACCGGTGACGGCCACACGCAGCGGCATACCAACCTTGCCCATGCCCTGACCCAGCTCGGCGGCGGTCGCTTCAATCAGCTCGTGCAGCGCTTCGGTGGTCCAGGTTTCCAGGGCAGCCAGCTTGGCCTTGGCCAGGGTGAGCGGCTCGGCGGCAACGCCACGCAGGTGCTTCTTGGCAGCCGCCTCGTCGATGGCCTCGTACTCTTCGAACAGGTAGCGGCTCTGGGCGGCCATCTCGACCAGGGTGTTGCAACGCTCGGCCAGCAGGGTGACCACGTCGGCCAGCGCCGGGCCATTGCTGGTGTCGATCTTCTGGTTTTCCATGTGCCATGCCAGATGCTTGGCAACATAAGCCGGCTCCAGGCTGCGCATGTAGTGGTTGTTCAGCCACAGCAGCTTGTCGGTGTTAAACGCTGAGGCAGACTTGGAGATGGCATCCAGGCTGAACAGCTTGATCATCTCTTCCAGGCTGAAGATCTCCTGATCGCCGTGGGACCAGCCCAGACGCACCAGATAGTTCAGCAGCGCTTCCGGCAGGTAGCCGTCGTCGCGGTACTGCATCACGGAGACTGCACCGTGGCGCTTGGAGAGCTTGGTACCGTCGTCACCCAGGATCATGGATACGTGGGCAAATTCCGGTACCGGCGCGTTCAGCGCCTTGTAGATGTTGATCTGGCGCGGGGTGTTGTTGATATGGTCTTCGCCACGCACCACGTGGGTGATCTCCATATCCCAGTCATCGACTACAACACAGAAGTTGTAGGTCGGCGCACCGTCGGTACGGCGAATGATCAGATCGTCCAGCTCGGTGTTGGCGAACTCGATGCGGCCACGGACGTGGTCGTCGAACACCACGGAACCTTCGGTCGGGTTGCGGAAACGGATCACGTGCGGCGCATCGGCCGGGTGATCGTGGGCGTGGTCGCGGCACTTGCCGTCATAACGGGGCTTCTCGCCGTTGGCCATCTGACCTTCGCGCAGCGCTTCCAGACGCTCTTTGGAGCAGTAGCACTTGTAGGCACGGCCGTCAGCCAGCATCTCGTCGATCAGCGCGTTGTAGCGATCGAAGCGCTTGGTCTGGTAGTAGGGGCCCTCATCCCAGTTCAGCTCCAGCCATTCCATGCCCTCAATGATGGCGTCGATGGCCTCCTGAGTGGAACGTTCCAGATCGGTATCCTCGATACGCAGCACAAACTCCCCCCCCTGGTTCTTTGCAAACAACCAGGAATAGAGTGCGGTACGGGCACCGCCGACATGCAAAAAGCCGGTCGGGCTGGGAGCAAAACGGGTTTTGACTTTCATCTTTAAGCCTTGTGTAGAGGGCCTTGGGCCAATTCGTTAAAAAAACCGTCGCATTTTAGCACCGACAATCACGGATGGGAAAACCATGAAGCCGCAAAGGGCAAAGTAGCGGGTTTAATGTGCGCAACGCCGCCCTGCCCCCCCTGATCTTTGAAGGGGATCGCAGAACAAAATTCCCATTTCCGATTTGCTATGCATAGCGCTGGAGAGCTGCCTCCTCCTGCCGATATCCAGACAACTCTCAACGCCCCACGCAACAAGAACAAGGAAGAGACGATGCAGTTCCGTTCAATCCAGACCCGAATACTGGTCATGGCCGGGATCGCCATGACGACAGCCCTGGTCATCCTGATCCTGCTCAACCAGTACTCCGGTCAACAGACCCAGAAGCTGACCATCAGCTCCAGCCGCGCCGCCCTGCAGCAGGAGGCATGGCAGAAGGTCAGTGCCAACGCCCGCGCCGAAGCGGCCACCATCACCCAGCTGTTGCAAAAAGGGCTCTCCTACACCCAGCAGATGGCCAGCGTCTTCGCCCAGCAACAGCAGGGCAAGCTGCCGCTCGATCGTCAGCAGGCCACCGACCTGCTCAAGGCCCAGCTCGCCCTTGAGCCCCAGCTCTACGGCGCCTTCGCCGGCTTCGAGCCCAACGGCTTCGACAGTCAGGATGCCAGCTTTGCCGGCCAGACCGCGCTCGGCAGCGACAGCAAGGGGCGCTTTGTCCCCTACTTCTATCGCGACAAGGACAAGGTCGGCACAGATCTGCTGCTCTCCATCGAGAAGAGCGAGACCGACAGCTTCGGCAACCCGGCCAACGACTACTACGCCTGCCCGAAACGGGAGGGACGCTCCTGCCTCATCGATCCCTTCAAGGTGGATATCAACGGCCAGCAGGTGCTGGTGAGCACCATCACCACTCCCATCATGGTAGATGGCCAGTTCAGGGGGATCGCCGCGCTCGATCTGGCGGTGGACTCCATCAGCCGTCAGGCCCAGTCCCTCAACAGCAACATCTATGACGGCAAGGGGGAAACCCTGATCGTCAGCGCCGCCGGCGTTATCACCGGCACCAGCGGCGATGCCAGCCTGCTTGGCAGCAGCGCCGAGAAGGTGCTGGGCAGCCAGTGGCAGCAGTACCTGAAACCGGAAGTTCAGCGTCAGGAGCTGGACGAGTCATTCCGCATTTCCGTCCCCATCATGGTGCCGGGAATGAGCCGCAACTGGGCCATCATCGTCACCCTGCCCTACAAGGTGGTACTGGCGGGCGCCGATCAACTGGAAAGCCAGCTGAGCGACATGAACCAGGCCGCCATGACCCAGCAATTGGTGGGCGCCGTTATCGTACTGGTGCTGGCGCTGGCCACCATGCTGGTGATTGCCCGCAGCATCACTGGCCCCATCCGTCAGATGGTCAGCCTGGTGGATGACATCGCCGATGGTGAAGGGGATCTCACCAAGCGCCTCGCAACCCGATCTGTCGACGAGCTGGGGGATCTCGCCAAGGGGATCAACCGCTTTATCGACAAGCTGCAAGGGCTGCTCGGGGATGTGCTCAAGACTGCCAGCGAGGTGAACCGTTATGCCGGTGATACCGACCGCATCGCCGGTCAGACCGACAACAACCTGCAGCACCATCAGGCCGAGATGGAGCAGATGCTGACCGCGGTACAGGAGATGTCCTACGTCAGTCAGGAGGTCGCCACCCACGCCAACAATACCGCCGACTCGGCCAAACAGGCGCAAGGCGCCGCCGATCAGGGCAAGGAGCGCTTCCAGCAGGTGATCCAGTCGATGCACAAGGTCGCGGCAGAAGCCGGTAAAGGGGCCGAAGTGGTGGAAGGGCTGGCTCACGACAGCGCCCAGATCACCAGCATCCTCACCGTCATTCAGGGGATTGCCGATCAGACCAACCTGCTGGCTCTCAACGCCGCCATCGAGGCTGCACGGGCTGGCGAACAGGGCCGCGGCTTTGCGGTGGTGGCCGACGAGGTGCGCAAACTGGCGGGCAATACCCAGCAGGCGGTACAGAACACCCAAGAGTTGATAGAGAAGATCCGCCTCAGCTCCACCAATGCAGTCAACGCTATCACCCAGAGCCAGCAGCTGACCCATCAGGCGGTGGGCGAGGCGGATCTGGCGGAAGAGGCGCTAGGCAGCATCTACCAGGCCATCTCCACCATCAACGACATGACCTATCAGATCGCCTCCGCCGCCGAAGAGCAGAGCTCGGTCTCAGAAACCGTCTCCGGCAACCTGTCAAAAACCAACGCACTGGCCAACGACATTGCTCAGGATGCGACCGAAACGGCCAAAGCCAGTCAGGCATTACGTCAGGCGGCCGACAAATTGCAGCAATTATTGGGTCAATTTCGTCTCAGCTGATAATTTTCCGCATCAGGACTCTCCCCCTCGGGGGCGAGTCCGTTTACCATAGGCGACGAATTTGCCTGATGGCAGGCAATGTAGTGAGAGGTAAATGCCGTGCCCACCCCGGACCGTCGCCCACGAGGCCATAACAGACGAGCCCAACAGCGTCGCCAAGACGAATCACAAGGATCCCTGCTCCATCGCATCAATGCCGCGACCCTGTCCCTGCGCCAACGTTTTGGCCAAGGGATAAGCAACCTCGGCCAACGCCGCCAGGATGCCAAAGCAGGCAAATTCAAGCTGTCCAGCCCGCTGCCCCGCAAAAACACCATAGGTCTGCTGATCCTGATCCCGCTCTGGTTGCTGGTGCTGGCCTGGGAGCCAGCACCATCCGCTCCCAAAGCAGCCCCTTCCGGCTCGCTGGAAGTGCCGCTGGCCGTACCTGCTCAAGCTCTAACTGTCGGCAGTGGCGCAGCAGGCAGTGCCCCCGCGGCTGCCAAGCCGATCGAAGAGAAGGTCAACGGCACCTGGCTGCAACACGATGTGCAGGCGGGTGAGACCCTCTACTCCATCTGGCGTAAATTCGAGTTGCCGGGTGCCGAGCTGAGCCGCCTGATCGCCATCGAGGGGCCGGATCGCCCCCTGACCCGCCTGCAATCGGGCCGCTCTATCTTCATCCTGGTGGACGACACCCGCCGCATCCAGCGGGTGGAGATCCGCTCCTATGGTCAGGCGGTTTACCGCTACGACCGGCAGGGCGAAGGGTTCGTCCTCAAGGAATAACAAAAACGGGAGGCGCTGGCCTCCCGTTTTTTTCAGTCAAATATCTTCAAATAAGCTACTGACTTCACAATATTTTTAGCTTGTTCAAAAAACGAAAGGGGTCAAATTGACAAGGATCGGCGCTAACGTACAATCGTTTGTGCTTTAGACAGGGATTGTTCTACGTGCTACTGGGACAAAGAGACGTGGTCAGTCATGAGCCAACCCCTGCTTGCAAGGCAAATGCAGCCCAGCACGGGCTTAGTTTCATTTTGTTATTGATAGGATTTAGCACATGTCTGACATTCGCACCGGCCAGGTAAAATGGTTCAACGAAACCAAGGGTTTTGGCTTTATTGAACAATCCCAGGGTCCGGACGTATTCGTTCACTTCTCCTCCATCCAGAGCACCGGTTTCAAAACCCTGGCTGAAGGTCAAAAAGTCCAGTTCACTGTGACCCAGGGCAAAAAAGGCCCTCAGGCTGAGAACGTTACTCTGGTCTAAGCCCGCGCCAGTGAATCATGCAGGAGGAGCCAAGGCCCCTCCTCTTTTTTGCCCGCAATTCTCGCCTCCCACCACCTGTTACAACCGCTTGCCTCGTACAATCCGCACCATGAGCCCACATCCCCTTCCTGTTGGCAGGAGGTGGTAGAGACGCGCCTAGTAAACGCCAGATACGACAAAGCATCGCAGTGCGATGTGAGGGGCAATTCAGAGGGATTATGAAGACTTCGAAGAGAGATTGGAGCGGGAAACGAGACTCGAACTCGCGACCCCAGCCTTGGCAAGCGCGGATCATGCTCTACCAACTGAATGTGGCTGCGATTGTATGGAGAAACTTAATTTGTGAGCTTGGGGGGAAAGATACTGAATTTGAAGAGAGATTGGAGCGGGAAACGAGACTCGAACTCGCGACCCCGACCTTGGCAAGGTCGTGCTCTACCAACTGAGCTATTCCCGCAACAGAATGTCATTTACAAGTGATTGGAGCGGGAAACGAGACTCGAACTCGCGACCCCGACCTTGGCAAGGTCGTGCTCTACCAACTGAGCTATTCCCGCAACGGAATGTCACTTACAAATGTTTGGAGCGGGAAACGAGACTCGAACTCGCGACCCCGACCTTGGCAAGGTCGTGCTCTACCAACTGAGCTATTCCCGCAACAGAATGTCATCTGCAAGTGATTGGAGCGGGAAACGAGACTCGAACTCGCGACCCCGACCTTGGCAAGGTCGTGCTCTACCAACTGAGCTATTCCCGCATCGGAATATCACTTACAAATTTTTTGGAGCGGGAAACGAGACTCGAACTCGCGACCCCGACCTTGGCAAGGTCGTGCTCTACCAACTGAGCTATTCCCGCAACAATTTGGTTGTCTTGAGGCTGGCTGATGATTGGAGCGGGAAACGAGACTCGAACTCGCGACCCCGACCTTGGCAAGGTCGTGCTCTACCAACTGAGCTATTCCCGCATCGGGCTGGTTTGCACCAGTGTCATCATCAGATTTTTGGAGCGGGAAACGAGACTCGAACTCGCGACCCCGACCTTGGCAAGGTCGTGCTCTACCAACTGAGCTATTCCCGCAACTACCTTAAAACAGGCCGTACAGCATTTGGTTGCTTGCGCTACTGTACGGGAGCCGAATTATAAGAGCAGTCATTCCAATTGCAAGGGCTTTTTTGTCTGGTTGCGCGCGTTCGCTCAAAAGCTGGCCGAACTGTCGATTTTAGCAGCCAGCGCATGACAAACCCTTGCCGGGGAATCAGATCTTGAAGACGTGGCTGCGATAGAACTGCAGCTCTGCGATGGATTCGCGGATATCGTCCAGCGCCTGGTGGGTGCCGCTCTTCTTGAACTGATCCAGCAGTTCCGGCTGCCAGCGGCGTACCAGCTCCTTGATGGTGCTGACATCGACGTTGCGGTAGTGGAAGAAGGCTTCCAGCTCGGCCATGTGCTTGACCATGAAGCGGCGATCCTGACCGATGCTGTTGCCGCACAGCGGGCTGGTGCGCTCCGGCACCCATTGGCGAATGAAGTCGAGGGTCTCGGCAATGGCTTTCGCCTCGTCGTGCTGGCTAGCCTTGACCCGGGCCACCAGACCGCTCTTGGTATGGGTGTTGACGTTCCACTCGTCCATCTTGGCCAGCTCTGCATCGCTCTGGTGGATGGCGATCACCGGCCCTTCGGCCAGTACGTTCAGATCCTTGTCGGTGACTATGGTGGCAATCTCCAGTACCACGTTCTGTTCGGGGTCCAGACCCGTCATCTCCATGTCGATCCATACCAGGTTCTGCGCGCTGACTGTCATGATTGCTCTCTCTATTGGGAGGAATGGCGGAATTTTGCCAATTTACATGTATCATACTGGCTTTGGATCTGTTCATAAACTGGCGAATCGAGTGGCAAAGAAAGCAAAACTCAATCTGGGTCAACAAAGGCGCGTCCAGGCCAACCGCGAACGGCGGCTGCAAAAAGATCACACCACAGTGGTGGATGACACCCTGTTTGGCCCCGCCATCGAAGGGGTGGTGATCAGTCGTTTTGGTCAGCACGCAGACGTGGAAGCGGTCGATGGCACCATCCACCGCAGCAACCTGCGGCGCAGCAGCATCAGCAGTCTGGTCTGCGGCGACAAGGTGGTGTGGCGTCCCGGCCTCAATGCCGCGACAGCGGGCGTCATCGAGGCGGTGCATCCGCGCCACTCGGTACTGACCCGGCCGGACTTCTACGACGGGGTCAAACCCATCGCCGCCAATATCGACCAGATCATCATCGTCTCGGCGGTGATGCCCGAGTTCTCCACCAACATTGTCGACCGCTATCTGGTGGCAGCCGAGGATGTGGAGATCCGCCCCCTCATCGTGCTGAACAAGGTCGACATGCTCGATGATGCCGCCAGAGCGCGCATCGAAAGCCAGCTCGAAACTTACCGCAAACTCAATTACGAGGTGCTGCTGGTGAGCTGCGAGAGCGGCGAAGGGCTGGATGAGCTTAAAGCTGCTCTGACCGACAAGATCAGCATCTTCGTTGGCCAGTCCGGAGTGGGCAAGTCGTCCCTCACCAACGCCCTGATGCCGGGGCTGGATGTACTGACCGGCGAGATCTCCGAAAACTCGGGGCTCGGCCAGCACACCACCACCACGGCGCGGCTCTACCACTTCCCGAGCGGTGGCGATCTCATCGACTCCCCCGGGATCCGCGAGTTTGCCCTCTGGCATCTGGAAGCCGACCGCATCACCTGGTGCTTCGTCGAATTCCGCGACTACCTGGGTGGCTGCAAGTTCCGCGACTGTACCCACAAGGACGATCCCGGCTGTGCCCTGCGCGCCGCGGTCGACGCGGGCGCCATCAGCGCCGATCGCTTCCATAACTATCACCGCATCCTGGAAACCATGCAGGAAGCCCGTCACGGTCGCCAACAGGCGCGCCTGTGACCCTGTTTAACCTACGTTGATGATGAACATGAGCATTACTGACAACCTGAAAATTGCCGGTCAATACTGTCTGCCCAAGCACGCCCTCTCCCGTCTGATCGGCAAGTTTGCCGCCGCCGAAGCGGGCAACATCACTACCAAGGTGATCGAGGCTTTTATCAAGCAGTACCAGGTCGATATGAGTGAGGCGCTGCACGAGAGCCCGGCCCACTACAAGAGCTTCAACGAGTTCTTCACCCGCGAGCTCAAGCCCGGCATCCGACCCGTGGTAGAGGATGCCATGACTCTGGCGCTGCCGGTCGATGGCACCGTCAGCCAGCTCGGCCCGATCCAGCAGGGTCGCATCATTCAGGCCAAGGGCCACGACTACAGTGCTCGCGAGCTGCTGGGCGGCTATGAGGATCTGGTTGCGCCGTTCAAGGATGGCGACTTCGCCACCATCTATCTGGCGCCCAAGGATTACCACCGCATCCACATGCCGCTGGATGGCGTACTGGAGAGCATGGTGTTCGTGCCGGGTGATCTCTTCTCCGTCAACCCGCTCACCGCCGAGAACGTGCCAAACCTGTTTGCCCGCAACGAGCGGGTGGTAGCCACCTTCCGCACCCCGCACGGCCCGATGGCGCTGGTACTGGTTGGTGCCACTATCGTGGCCAGCATCGAGACCATCTGGGCCGGCAACATTGCGCCGACCAAAGAGAAGAAGGTTGTGCGCTGGGACTACACCGGCGACGAGGCCATTACCCTGCAGAAAGGTGCCGAGATGGGCCTGTTCAAGCTGGGCAGCACCGTGGTCTGCCTGTTTGGCCCGGGTATGCTGGCCGGTTTCGAACCTCACTTGGCCAACGGGGTCACCACCCGCATGGGTCAGCCCTTTGCCAAGCTGGCGGAGCAGGCATGAGCGAGCAACCGAACGCCTCGCAGAAGAACAACCCGCTGCACGGGCTGACGCTGGAAGCCATCGTCACTGCGCTGGTCGAACACTACGGCTGGGAAGAGCTGGGGCAGCAGATCAATATCCGCTGCTTCACCGATAATCCCAGCATCAAGTCCAGCCTGAAGTTCTTGCGCAAGACCCCCTGGGCTCGGGAGAAGGTCGAAAGCCTCTACCTCTACGTCCAGCGCAAGCAAGCCAAATCGAAGAAGGAAGGGCAAGATGGCCTTTAAGATTACGTACACCTATAAAAAACAGGCCAAAGAGATCGGCTACGCGAACGATAAGTTCCGCAGCATCTTCGACGCCATCGCCGCTGCCGAAGGGCTGGATCTCACCAGTTTTCACGCAATGGAGGCCCAGCTGGCTCAGGTTTGCCGCCGTGACAAAAAGAGCGTGAAAGATTATCAGGAGAACTACTTCAAAGAGTTGGGATTCTCCAACATCGTCATCGAACGGGATCTTCAGGAGTAACCATGCGCACCTTGACTCTGATGGCCGCCTCTCTGCTACTGGCGGCATGCAGTACACCGGAACAACATCTGGTTGGCAGCGATCGCGACAGCCACGGCTGTATCGGCAGTGCGGGCTATCAGTGGTCAGCGCTGACTGGCAAATGTGTGCGCCTGTTTGAAGAGGGTGTACGGCTCAATCCGACCGATGCCAGCCAGACCAGCAGCGCCTTCGTGATGTTCAATGCCGACCAGACGCAGGCCGAATTGCATCTGCCAAGCGGCGAGCAGCACCGGCTGACCCGTCAAGGTGCGGAGGGCAACTGGTCGTGGCAGGGCAGCGGCTACACCCTCTTCATCTGGAAGGGTTATGTGCTCAAGTCCGGTGACAAGGTGCTCTATCACGGGGAATAACCCCGAGGAATAGCGCACTGCGTGGTATCGGCGCGATACCCGCGAAAAAAATGCCGACCCAAGGGGTCGGCATTTTTGTATCTGACACAACCGGTTATCAGGCGCGGCTGAGGTAATCGGCCTGCCCTACCCACTTGTAGCTGGTGAGCTCGGTCAACCCCATGGGGCCACGGGCATGCAGCATCTGGGTCGACACCGCCACCTCGGCCCCCAAACCAAACTGGCCACCATCGGTGAAACGGGTGGAGGCGTTCACATAGACAGCCGCCGAACCGGCGCCATTGACGAAACGCTCGGCGTTGGCCAGATCGTTGGTCAGGATGGCATCGGAGTGGCCGGCGTTATGCTCGCGCATATGGGCCAGCGCTTCGTTGACGTCTGCCACCAACTTGACCGCCAGCGTCAGCCCGAGCCACTCGGTATCGAAATCCTCCGGCCCTGCCTCGCACAAGTTGTCGGCGCCAGTCAGCAGCGTCATGGCGTTGGGCGCGGCCACCAGCGTCACCTTGCGCTCGTTCATCAGCGTCACCAGCTGCGGCAGGAAAGCCGAAGCGACTTTCTCGTGTACCAACAGGGTATCGAGGGCATTGCAGGCGGAGGGGCGTTGCACCTTGGCGTTGTCGATAACCGCCAGAGAGCGCACCAGATCAGCACTCTCGTCGACGAAGATGTGGCTGATGCCAAAGCCGCCAATGATGACCGGAATGGAGCTGTTCTCCTTGCACATCTTGTGCAGGCCGGCACCGCCGCGGGGGATGATCATGTCCACATAGCGGTCGAGGCGCAGCAACTCGCCGACCAGCGCCCGATCCGGGTTGTCGATGTACTGCACCGCCGCCTCGGGCAGGCCGGAGGCCGCCAAGGCATGCTGGATCACCCGCACCAGCTCCAGATTGGAGTGAAAGGTCTCGCGCCCGCCACGCAGTATGCTGGCGTTGCCGGTCTTGAGGCAGAGGCTGGCGATGTCGATGGTGACGTTGGGGCGCGCCTCGTAGATGACGCCGATAACCCCGATGGGCACCCGACGACGGGAGAGCCGCAGGCCATTTTCCAGCACCCGGCTATCCATTTCAGCACCGACCGGATCATCCAGCGTGATCACCTTGCGCACATCCGCCACAATCCCGGCCAGCCGGGCCGGATTGAGCAGCAGGCGATCCAGCATGGCTTCTGACAAGCCAGCCTCATGCCCTGCCGCGATATCCTTGTCGTTGGCCGCGAGGATCTGTTCACTGCGCGCCTCCAGCTCGTCAGCGATGGCGGCCAGCGCCCGATTCTTCTGCGCTGTGCTGATGGTAGCCAGCTGATAGGCGGCTTCACGGGCCGCCTGCCCCATTTTCTCCAGACTCATCTCGGTTCCCTTTGTTCATGCTGTGCCGCCCTGATTAGAGCAGCACCATATCGTCTCGATGGATGGCTACTGAACCATATCCATAGCCCAGTACCTGCTCAATCTGATCCGAGTGGACGCCGCGCAGCTTCTCCAGCTCCAGATGGTCGTAACGGCAGATACCGCGCGCCAACTCGGCGCCTTTGGGATCAAGAATACGCACCACATCGCCCCGAATGAAATCGCCCTTGACTGCCACAATCCCCTTGGGCAGCAGGCTGGAGCCTTTCTCCTTCATGGCGGCCACTGCGCCCGGATCCACATGCACTTCGCCGTGAGGAGGTGGGCCTGCCAGGATCCAGCTCTTGCGTCCTTCCAGCGGGGACGCCAGCGCGGGAAACAGGGTGCCAATCCGCTCACCCTTGGCAAGACGGCCAATCACCTCCGGCATCTGGCCGGTCGCGATCACCACGTTGACGCCGGCGCGGCGCGCCACATCGGCGGCCTGCAGCTTGGTAGCCATGCCGCCGGTGCCGAGGCCGCTGACACTGTCACCCGCCAGTGAGCGCAGGGTATCGTCGATGGTCTGCACCTCTTCAATAAGCTGGGCGTCGGGATTGGTACGCGGATCGGCGGTAAAGAGCCCCTTCTGGTCAGTCAGCAGGATCAGCAGATCAGCATCCGCCAGAATGGCGGCCCGTGCGGAGAGGTTGTCGTTGTCGCCGACCTTGATCTCGGCGGTCGCCACCGCATCGTTTTCGTTGATCACCGGAATAATGCGGTGATCGAGCAGGGTGCGCATGGTGTCGCGGGCGTTGAGGTAGCGCTCCCGATCTTCCAGATCGGCGCGGGTCAGCAGCATCTGGCCGATATGCAGACCGTAGAGGTTGAACAGATCCTGCCATACCCGAATCAGCTGGGTCTGACCAACCGCCGCCAGCATCTGCTTGTTGGGAAGGGTTGGCGCCAGTGGCGGGTGACCCAGATGTTCACGCCCGGCGGCGATAGCTCCTGATGTGACGACCACGACCCGATGGCCGTGACGGTGCAAGGCCGCACACTGTCTGACCAGCTCGACCATATGGGCACGATTGAGCTGGGAAGACCCCCCTGTGAGCACGCTGGTGCCCAACTTGACGACTATGGTTCTGTTTTCCATGGGAGCATAAAGGCTAAAAAGTAAGGAATATCTTTATACCCACGGCTATGGAGCCCTGCAAGGCAATTAACGCCGGGGCGAGGAGATGAAGCAAAAGCCCGGATGATTGCGGTCGGAAGGGGAGATGGCTGACTGATGGCCCGGCAAACAGCGGGATGCTGCTCGCCGGGCATCAGGGATCAAGCGGCGGTCACGGTCAACTCATTGGTGACCTGATCCGCTGGCGCTAACTGACACTCCAGAGCCGTCAGTTTGTCGCTGATGAGCTTGTAGAAACGGTTGAGGGTCCGTTCCACTTCTACCTGGTGCTTCTTGGGGATCGGCTTGTCCAGCCACTCACCATCAGCATTGTAGAAACCGAGCTGATAGTGGTAACGGAAGTGGTGATCGTCCTGCTCCAGCACCAGCCACCAGCCCCAGAACTCCCGTTTGTCCGGCGCCGGCTTGGCGCTGACACAGACCGACAGGCAGTCGAAACGATAACGCCCCTCTTCG
The DNA here is from genome assembly GCF_040908325.1 of Aeromonas sp. R4-1. Taxonomy (NCBI): domain Bacteria; kingdom Pseudomonadati; phylum Pseudomonadota; class Gammaproteobacteria; order Aeromonadales; family Aeromonadaceae; genus Aeromonas; species Aeromonas sp. R4-1. The sequence continues at coordinate 23,243 of NZ_JBFODM010000075.1, read as the reverse complement.
CAGAGATCTTCGCGTAAATAGGGGCCAATGGCAGCAAACTGCCTCAGCAGTCGCTTGTAGGTCACTCTTTCAGACATGTTAACCTCCCTGTTAAACAAGCCGCGCCACCTCGGGATGGCGTCAGTTCTTTAGCGCAATGTCAGGTACACAAATGCTGTTTCAGCCACTCGACGATTTCGTCCAGCGCCTTGTCATACACCTCCAGCAAAGGCTGTTTGTCGAATACGATGGCCTTGCCGTTACGACTGGCCGCCGCCAATGCCCGTACATCCTGCTCGGGACAAATAAAATCTCGCTTGTGTCCAATACTCAATATCGGCACAGAGGTGCGAGTCCCCAGTAATCCTTGTGTTTTAAGTGAAAATACCTGGCACTTGGTACGCATGCCGTCCCACTGCGCCGCATCCGCCCCCAACCGGTTGGCCAGACTATCCCGCATCATGCGCGGGCACTTGGCAAACAGCTCCTGATTGGTAAACACCTGATTGACCCCGGCGCCGACACAGACCACGGTGCGCAGCTTGAACGGCTCGATAAAGGCCAGTCTGGCTGCGATATTACCCGCCAGACGCATCCCCACCATGGCGATACGCTGATGATCGACCCAGGCCACTTCGGAGAGATAATGGAGCACCGCCTGATGGAGACGGCTGGTATCCTGCACCAGCGGCCAATGCTCGGCATAGCCAACCCCGGGCATATCGAGGGAGAGCATGCCGATACCGTTGGGCTCGAGCCGCTTGAGATAGAAGTTGAGGAAATCGAGCTGCAAGGAGTCGATCCCGCCGCTGATGATCACCAGCGGCACTGGTTTTTCGGTCGTCGGCAGGTGGAGATAACCCTGAATATGCTTGCCGCGAAAAGGCACCTGGATCTCTTTGAGCGGCACCTTGAACAGGCGACCCGCCTCGCGATAGGCCATGTTACCGAGCAGCTGGGCCTGATCCGCCAGCTCGTCATCCTTGAGATGGGGATAGCTGGCGATGGAGTAGTAGCGCACCGCCTTGAGCAGCTGTTTCAAGGCGCCAGAAGGATCACCCTTCTCGCGCAGTTCGCGGCCCTGCTTGAAATAGTTACCAGCCACTTGGCTCCACTCGTAGATCCAGTTGCCGGGCACATAGCCCTTGATGGTATCGAGATAGCAATCGTGGGTACGCTCGCCGGTCGCCATGGCGATACGGGCCAGGGTCTGCTCCACTTCGATGGGATCTGCCCCCTGCCAAGTCCAGGAGGGGCGGCGCAGCAGGCGATACCAGCTCTTTGACATGGAGCCGTCGATAAACATCTCGTCTGACTCGGCTTGCGCCAGATCAGCCGCACTGGAGTTGGAGATCTCGGATGTTTCCAATACCTTCTTGACGCGGGTAAAGAGCTGCTCGGTCAGGTTTAGGTCTTCGTTCAAGTCCAAGATAGTGTCCCATTCATATCAGGCAATAGCTCATCTTAACCACTTTTACTGCCCATCAGCCACCCTGCAACAGATTGATACACAAAAAAACAGGGCTCCAAATTGGAGCCCTGTGAAACCATTATTGCCGGTTGCGACCAATGGACGCAGCGAGCGTCACATCCCGATTCCGTTACTTTTCGTCGCAGATCGGTGTGGCGAACTCCAGTGCCATATCCCACGGCTGTTCAATCCAGGTATCCTGCGGGATCGCCACTTCGAAATCGTCCAGCAGCGCTTCGCCCATCGGCTTGGCGAAAATCGCGATGAACTTGGCTTTCGGATAGAGCTCGCGGATCGCCTTGGCGGTAGTGCCGGTGTCTACCAGATCTTCCACCACCAGCCAACCTTCGCCGTCACCGGCGGTGGTGGCAGCCTTCACGACCACCAGCTCGCGCTGGCTGTCATGGTCATAGCTGGAGATGCAGAGGGTTTCCACATTACGAATGCCAAGTTCACGGGCCATCAGGGCTGCGGGCACCAGACCACCACGGCTGACCGCAATGATACCTTTCCACTGGCTGACAGGCAGCTGACGACGGGCCAGACGGCGAGCTTCACGTTGCAGGTTGTCCCACGACACATAGAACTTTTTCGGCATGTTATCGATCTCGAATAGTTATTTAAAAACAATCACTTAAAATAACAACACCCGCAATTATCCCTGCGGATGCCAGTAAATGGCGGCCCTTGCCCGACTGAATTCAGATTGCACTTCGGCTGCCTCAGGGCTAAGCCTCGGCAGCAAATCTGATAACAATGGAAGCAAGATGGGCTTATCCGGCGATCGGTTAGATGATGTGTCCAAACCGCGGACAGGCTGTTGGGCCGATATGATAGCACCGTTTGCAGAGAAAATGCCTGGCAAACGTATGCCAAAAACAGGAAAAATCGGCATCACCCTCTCCATTCGGCCCATCTCGAGCGCCAAACGACTAACCTGCCGTCCCTGCTGCCGAGTCCTAATAGCTGTGCGGCAAATCGCAGATAAAAAAATAGCAGGGGGAGGATTTACCTCACGCACCTGCTGCTTTCTCGCCTCTGCCTGGTTGGGCAGCTCGTCTTAGCGACGAGTGACGAAGGGATTAGGGTAGCTGAAACCCTGGGTATACAAAGAGGGGGCAAACCAATAGGTTGAGTTGCTGCCTGGCATATTGAAACTCCTGATTGCTTAACAAGTTACGTACCTTTAATGCGGGCTCAAATCCTTGAACGAACACTCGGTTCCATGGAGGCGCACTTGCTTTGCTTCGGTTCCCTGGAGGCTTTCATCGTCATCCTGACGGGTGGCTAACCACGGGAGCTAATTTACCAGTCGGTGCGTTAAATTCAATATTTTTGTGAGATCGGTCACACATTTTCTTTTCTATCGGTCAGCGTCGTCCGAACCTGACGATCGTACTGCCTGGTTGCCATCAGCCAGCACAAGCTGCCTGCGATTTGCGCTGATTGCTCACATTTTTGTGTGATTGACTGTATTATCGTTATCCTCTTCCCCGGCCCGCTGATGGGGCCCTGTTAATTCCGTGCTGGTAAGGAGTCCCGACGTGGCACAGCTTAGCTCTCTCTCTCCCAAACTGATTTGGCATTTCTTCGAACAGATCTGCTCCATCCCCCACCCTTCCAAACATGAAGCCAAACTGAGCGCCTGGATCATCCAATGGGCTCAAGGGGAAGGTCTGGCAGTCAAGCAGGACAAGGTCGGCAACATCATCATCAAGAAACCGGCCACCCCGGGGATGGAAAACCGCAAAGCCGTGGTACTGCAGGCCCACATCGACATGGTGCCGCAGGCCAACGCCGACACCAAACACGACTTCGCCAACGATCCCATCGATGCCTATGTCGATGGCGAGTGGGTCACGGCCCGTGGCACCACCCTGGGTGCCGACAACGGCATCGGCATGGCCGGTTGTCTGGCTGTGCTGGCTGACAAGACCATCAAGCACGGCCCGCTGGAAGTGCTGCTGACCACAGACGAAGAGACCGGCATGACCGGCGCATTCGGTCTGGAAGCGGGCTGGCTGGAGGGCGAAATTCTGCTCAACACCGACTCCGAAGAGGATGGCGAGGTCTATATGGGCTGCGCTGGCGGTGTGGATGCCAATATCCGCTTCCCGCTCGAGCTGGTTGATGCTGCTGAAGGTGAAGCGTTCGAGCTGGCGGTCAAAGGGCTGCGTGGCGGCCACTCCGGTTGCGATATCCATCGCGGCCGTGGCAACGCCAACAAGCTGCTGGTGCGTCTGCTCAAAGCAGCCGAGCCGCTGGGTGTTCGTCTGGCCGAGATCCACGGCGGCACCCTGCGCAACGCCATCCCGCGCGAAGCCCGTGCCACCCTGCTGGTGCCTGCTGCCAGCGTAAACGAGTTCAAGGCGCTGGTTGACCGCTACACCGGGATCTACCAGACCGAATTGGCCGCCACCGAGCCAAACCTGACCGTGCAGGTCAACAGCGCCGCCAAACCGGCCAAGCTGATGAGCGTCTCCCTGCAGCAGCGCCTGCTGGATGCCCTGATGGCCTGCCCGAACGGCGTGATGCGCATGAGCGATGCCATGCCCGGCGTGACCGAAACCTCTACCAACCTGGGGGTCATCAAGACTCAGGATGGCGAAGTGTACGTCCAGTGCCTGATCCGCTCCCTGATTGACTCCGGCCGCGAGAGCATCGAGCAGATGACCCGCTCCCTGTTCACCCTGGCAGGCGCCAGCTGCGAATTCACCGGTGCCTATCCGGGTTGGGCGCCGAACGTGGACTCCCCCGTCATGGCGCTGGTACGCAACAGCTACCAGACCCTGTTTGGCACCATGCCCAACGTCATGGTGATCCACGCTGGTCTCGAGTGCGGTCTGTTCAAGAGCGCCTATCCGGAGTGGGACATGGTCTCCTTCGGCCCGACCATCCGCGGTGCCCACTCCCCTGACGAGAAGGTACATATCCCGGCGGTCGAACGTTTCTGGCAACTGCTGGTGCACGTACTGGAAGCGATTCCGGCCAAGTAAGCCAGCCCGGATAAAACAACAAAACAAAGCCCCGCACTGCTGCGGGGCTTTTTATTGTCTGTTACAGCCAGATTTTGGCGCTTACCGGATGCCGCGGGCCTCGCGGATCCACTCCCAGGCTTGCTGGATCTCCTGGGTCTTCTCCTTGGCCATCTCCATCATCTCCGGCGGCAACCCTTTGGCGGCCAGCTTGTCCGGGTGATGTTTGCTCATCTCCTTGCGGTAGGCGCGCTTGATATCCTGATCGCTGTCGCTCTCGCTCACTCCCAGCAACTGGTAGGCATTCTTGAGCCGATCCGCAGAGGGTGCCGCCTGCCGATACTGCTGACCACCGGAATGGCCCCCCTGATACTGGCCATGAGCCTGATTGAAGAAGTTCATCTGCGCCTCGGCCATTGCCAGAATGCGAGCCAGCTCGATGCGGCTGAAGCCCAGTTCGTCGGCAATGGTGTGCAGAATGGCGCGCTCGCCCTCCTCTACCCGCCCGTCGGCAAAGGCCGCCTGCAACTGCACTTCGAGGAAGAAGCGCAGAATATCGCGCTGCCCCAGACTGGCACGGCGGAACTCGGCCAGGGTCTCACGCAGCGGAAAGTCGGCCTCTTTACCGAGACGAAACGACTCCTGCGCCCGGGCACGCAGTTCGCCCGCCAGCCGCATCCGATCCATCAGGTTGGAGGCAACCCGGATCTCCTGTTCGGTCACCTGACCGCTCGACTTGGCGATGTGACCCATCACCGAGAAGGTGGCGTGGAAGAAAACGGCTTGCTGCGCCTGACTAGGGCCGCGACGAAACGCCCCCTGCAGCCCCATGCCACGGTCGAAACGGTGGCCTATCCAGAGGCCAATCAGGGCGCCGATAATATTGCCGAGCAGAAAACCGAAGAAGGCGCCCAGCACCTTACCCCAAATACGCATGGTTCAAGACCTCTTGAAGTTAATGAGTGCGGGCCTGGAGCTGGTCATCCAGCTCGCGCAGTCGATCGACCGTGCCGATATCGCGCCACTCGCCAGCGAGCAGGCTGCCGCCTACCCGCCCTTGCGCCATCCAGTCACGGAGCAGGGGCGCCAGCTTGCGGGCGCCGCCCGCGAGACCAGCAAAGGCCGCCGGATCATATAGTCCGACCCCGCTGAAGGTAAACGCTGGCGTATCCATGACTCGCCCCCCTTGCAGGGCAAAGTCCCCGCTCGGGTGCTGGGGCGGATTGGGCACCAACCAGAGGTGGGCCAGATCATCGCCAAGGGGCTGGCTGACCAGAGTGTGATAATCGAGATCGAGCCAGGTATCGCCGTTGATCACCAGAAAAGGGTCTGCGCCCAGTAGTGGCAGCGCCTGCACGATGCCGCCCGCGGTCTCCAGTGCGCTCTCCTCGGCTGACCAGTGGATGGTCACACCAAGCGCACGGCCATCACCCAGGCTCTCAACCAGCTTGTGGCCAAGCCAGGCGTGGTTGATGACCAACTCGGTCACACCGGCAGCTTTGAGTTTTTCGATGTGATGAACGATGAGCGGCTTGCCCCCCACCGCTAGCAGCGGCTTGGGCAACAGGTCGGTCAGCGGGCGCATCCGCTCGCCACGGCCAGCGGCCAGGATCATCGCCTTCATGGTTTAACCCCAGCGTTGGCGATCCCCGGCAACACCACCTGCTCCAGCCACTGACCAAAACGGGCCAGTACCGGATAGGCACGACCATGAGTGCGACAGACATCCACCACATAGCCGAGGGTACGGGGAATATCCTTGAGATAGCCGGACTTGCCGTCGCGATGATAGAGCCGGGTGAAGATCCCCGCCGCTTTGAGGTGGCGCTGCATGCCGGTCAGGTCGGCATCACGACGGAAACTGGCATAATCGAGCTCGCCAAGCAGACCCACCTGTTGCAGGGTGGCAAAGCCGTGGCGCATCCCTTCATCGATCACCTCGTCAGGCCAGCGTACGTAGCAATCTTTCAGCAGGGAAACCAGATCATAGGTAAGCGGCCCGATGACCATATCCTGAAAATCGATGATGGCCAGCCGGCTGCTCTCGGGGGTATCCCCGCCACATACCATCAGGTTGCGACTGTGAAAATCTCTATGCATCACCCCCTGCGGCTGGGCCAGATTGCAGGCGGTGAGACAGGCAAAGGTCTCGTCCAGCAGTTGCTGCTCTTCATGGCTCAGGGTCAGTTGCAGATGATGACCCAGCAGCCACTCGGGAAAAATGCTGTTCTCCCGTGCCATAAAGGCGGCATCGAAGGGTTCAAGCGCCAGTTCAACCGCCCCCAGGCGGGGCAGCAAATCAATCGCCTTGCCATACCAGGCCAGCACGTTGTGCTCGTTCAGGCGGCTGATAAGCTGGGTATCGCCCAGGTCACTGACCGCCAGCAGCCCCTGTTCGTAGTCCACCGCCTTCACCTCTGGCGCCAGCAGCTGACGCGCCAGCAAGGCGGCCGCGTTACGAACAAACTCATGATTTTTTTCGGTTTTCGGATTGGCATCCACCCAAACCAGACCACCACCGCGATAGTAGCGGCGGAAGCTGGCATCACCGGAAATGAGGGTCAACTGAAGATTGGCATCACCGGAAATACGGCGTGCCCACTGCAATAGCAGGGAATCGCGATCGTGCATAAATAGAGGACCAAGGTGGAAAGCAGCACTTGGCTGTTAGCCCTGGCCGCAATAATGCTTTATCATTGTCGGCTAACATAAAGCAATGACATGCAATGTCAACTCGATGAAACCTGTCGTAAAATGCATGCCTTGGATCAACCGTATCTATCACGGATTGCACGAGTCTTTCACATGACAAAATGGACACTGGGGTACCTCTATCCCATCGCCCTGACTATCAGCCTGGCCCCCGCACTCACCCCTATGATGGTGCAGTCGGCCCCGTTTGAAGCGCCTCCAGCCACCGGCATTCTCGATAGTCTCTGCTATGACTATGTTCCCAAGATAGAGAAGCCTGCATCGGATCAGGATGCCAACGCACAGCCGGTCGAGGTTGATGCTGACCGTCTCGAGGCCAAACAGGGCGGCACTGCCGTCTATGAAGGCGACGTCAAGGTTCGTCAGGGTGTTCGCAAGTTTGACTCCGACTATGCCCAGCTCGATCAGAAGAGCCGGGATGTCATCGCCATCGGCAACATCTATTACAACGACGGTCAGGTGACCGTCACCAGCGACAAGACCCTCAAATCCAACCTGGATACCAAGAACTCCGAACTGGAAGAGGGCAAGTATCAGGTGCATGGCTCACCGGTGCGCGGCTTTGCCAAGCGCGTGGTGATGACCAACAACAACCAGAACATCACCATGGAGGGGGCCCAGTACACCACCTGCCCCCCCGGTCAGGAAGTGTGGACCCTCAAGGCGGGCAGTATCGACATCGACCAGAAAGAGGTGTTCGGCGAAGCTTGGAACGCTAGCCTCTGGCTCTATGACTACCCGGTGTTCTACTTCCCCTATATCAACTTCCCCATCAAGGATGAGCGGAAGACCGGTCTGCTTTACCCGGGTTACAAGCAAAGCTCCAGCAACGGCATGGATATCACCCAGCCCTTCTACTGGAACATTGCCCCCAACTATGATGCCACCATCACCTCCCGTTTTATGGATAAACGCGGCCTGATGGAGCAGGTGGAGTTCCGCTACATGCCGGACCCCGCCCACGCAGGCATCCTCTACTTTGAAAACCTGGCTGACGACAAGCAGTATGATGCCGGCAACCCCAGCTTCATCAACCCGTCGACCGGTACCCCTTACCTCTCCGATGGCCATCGTTACCTGATGAACGTCCGCCACAGTTCCACCCTGATGGATGGCAGCCTGCGTCTAGGCATCGACTACACCCAGGTGCGCGACAAGGATTACAACTATTTCAACGACTTCAGCCCGCAAGTGGGCACTCAGGTCGACAGCCAGTTGCAGCAATCCTTTACCGCCGGCTACTACCAGCACAACTGGAACCTCACCTCCGAGGTGCGCCGCTACCAGATCCTGAGTCCGTATGCGCTGCTACCCCACGAGATGCTGCCGCGTATCGACTACAACTACTTCCAGCAGGGCAAGTGGTTCGATCTGGCCTGGAACAGTGAACTGACCAAGTTTGGCTATAACAGCGGCAGTGCCACCATCCAGCAGGCCGGTGAGCGCTATACCGCCACCCGCCTTCATCTGGCACCCACCCTGACTGTGCCCCTGGTGGATGCACCGGGTTACTACCTGACCAGTCAGTACAAATTGATGTTTACCTCCTACAACCAGGAGGTACCCAAGGATCTGGTTAGCCAGGACCGCAGCCGCTTCACCGATGCAGACAGCAAACAGCTGACTCTGAAAGAGGGCACTATTACCCGTACTCTACCGTCCTTCCGCCTCAAGGGGGGCGTTAACTTCGATCGGCCGCTCGACTGGTATGATGGCAAGGGCACCCAGACCCTGGAGCCCGAGTTCCAGTACCTCTATATCCCTTACAAAAATCAGGACGAGATCGGGATCTACGACACCACCACCACCCGTCAGGATTACTACAGCCTGTTCAGTGATCGCCGCTTTGCCGGTCTTGACCGCATCAGCGATGCCAACCGGGTCACCGTTGGCCTGACCAGCCGGGTCTATGACAATGTGGGTGATGAACGGTTGCGTCTGGCAGTAGCCCAAGCCTTCGAAATGACGCCACCCAAGGTGCGCCTCTACCCTTCAAATCCGGAAAGCACCAACGCCCGCTCCCTGCTCTCGTTTGAGGGGGATGCACGGATCACCGATGAGTGGTTTGCCCACGCGGGGACCCAATACGATACCTCAGAGGGTGAATTTACAGCTGGCAATGGTGCGGTCGAGTACCGGACCGGCAAGCTGACCACTCAGGCCAACTACCGCTACATCAAGGATGGCAACCTGGACTATCGCTATCCGACCAACACGGCGCTGGCAGAAGATCTGAGCCAGGCGGGTCTGGTGATGATGGCGCCGATCGCCGACCAGTGGCAGATGTATGGCGGTTACTACCGTGACATCAAACAGGATGTGAACATTGACCGCAAGATCGGTGTCAAATACGACTCCTGCTGCTGGAGCATCAACATGAGCCTGGAGTGGCACAATCAGCCGGACAACATCACTCTGAAGCCCACTTCGGAAAGAGTCATTGGTCTGCAGTTTGAAATGAAGGGACTTGGCAGCGTGGGTACCGGTGGCCGCAGCGTCACACTGGATACCGAGCTGTTGCCCTATGTTCGCCCGTTTAATCTGAAAGGCCAGCAATGATGCTGGCCCAGCCTTGAGAGATGGATATGAAAAAGACCCTGATTGCCCTGCTGACCGCGGGAATGTTCGGTGCCATGAGCCAAGCCGCACTGGCTGCGCCCGAGCTGATGGACAAGGTTCTGGCCGTGGTCAACAAGGATGTGGTGCTGTCCAGCCAACAGGACGCACTGGTCAACAAGGTAAAACTCTCCGCCCAGGAGAGCGGCCAGTCCCTGCCTGACGATGCCACCCTGCGCAAGCAGGCGCTGGATCGGCTGATCCAGGAGAGCCTGCAGCTGCAACTGGCAGAGCGCCAGGGGCTGAAGATCAGCGATACCCAGCTGGAACAGGCTATTCAGGGCATCGCTGCCGACAACAAGATGACCCTGGATCAGCTGCGCGCTCAGCTCGCCCGTGAAGGGATGACCTATGCCCAGTATCGGGAAGAGGTTCGCCGCGAGATCCTGATGAACGAGGTGCGCCGCAACCAGGTGCGCCGCCGTATCAACATCTCCGAGCAGGAGGTGAAGCAGGTGGTGGAGATCCTGAAGAAACAGGGTCAACAGCAGAACGAATACCACGTCGGCCATATCCAGATTGCCCTGCCGGACAACCCCACTGCCGCCCAGCTGGATGCCGCCAAGAGCAAGATCGAGCGCATTCTGGCCGCCCTCAAGCAAGGTGCCGACTTCCGCAAACTGGCCATTGCCGAGAGTAACGGACCCAAGGCGCTGGAAGGGGGCGACTGGGGCTGGATGAGCCCGCAAGAGATGCCGACCCTGATGGCGGAAGCGGTACAGGGTGCCAAGAAGGGCGACATCGTCGGCCCGCTGCGCTCCGGTGCCGGCCTGCACATCGTCAAGGTGTTCGACACCAAGGGTCAGCAGCAAGTGATGCAGACCGAGGTGAAAGCCCGCCACATCCTGATCAAGCCGTCCATTATCCTGAGCGAAGAGAAAGCCAAGGGGATGCTGGATGGCATTCTGCACGACATCAAGAGCGGCAAGGCAAGCTTCGCCAGCATGGCGGAGAAGTACTCCGAAGATCCGGGCTCTGCGGTGCAGGGTGGCGAACTGGGCTGGTCTGATCCCAACGTCTATGTCCCCGAGTTCCGCGACATGGTCAACCGTCTGCAACCGGGCCAGATCAGTGCCCCGTTCCGTACCAGCCACGGCTGGCACATCGTGCAGGTGGAAGATCGCCGCAGCCAGGATGCGACCGACAAGGCTCAGGAGCAGCGCGCCTACCAGCTGATCTACAATCGCCGCTTCGTGGAAGAGTCCCAGGCGTGGCTGGATGAGCTGCGTGATGAGGCCTACATCCAGATCGAAGGAGCCGGTAGCTGATGAGCTGCCGTCGCCTTGCCGTTACCCCGGGCGAACCGGCCGGGATCGGCCCGGATCTGGTGCTGCAGATTGCCCGGCAGGATTGGCCCCACCAGTTGGTGGTGATCGCCGATCCGGCGCTGCTGCGCGAGCGGGCCGCCCTGCTGGGGCTCAGCATCGAGCTTGAGCCCTATGACGCAACCGCCCCTGCTCATCCGCAGCGGGCGGGCACCCTGACCGTCTGTCCGGTCACCCTCGGCGCCCCCGTGGTGCCGGGCGAGCTGAACGAAGGCAATGGCGCCTATGTGCTGGCGACCCTGCAGCGTGCCTGCGATGGCAACATGAGCGGCGAATTTGCCGCCGTAGTGACCGGGCCGGTGCACAAGGGGATCATCAACCAGGCCGGGGTCTCGTTCAGCGGCCACACCGAGTTCTTTGCCCAGCAATCCAACACCGCCGATGTGGTGATGATGCTGGCAACCGAGGGGCTGCGGGTCGCACTGGCGACCACCCATATTCCGCTGGCCTATGTGGCGATGGCCATCACCGAGGATCGCCTCGGCAAGGTGATCCGGATCCTCAACGAGGATCTCGCCACCAAGTTTGGCATCGCCAAACCCCGTATTTACGTCTGCGGCCTCAACCCCCATGCAGGGGAAGGTGGCCATCTCGGACGTGAAGAAATTGACGTGATCGAACCCGCCCTAGCCACCCTGCGCCAGGAAGGGATCGATCTGGTCGGCCCGTTGCCGGCCGACACCCTGTTCCAGGAGAAATACCTCAAGGATGCGGATGCGGTACTCGCCATGTACCACGACCAGGGGCTGCCTGTGCTCAAATACAAGGGCTTCGGCAGTTCGGTCAATATCACCCTGGGGCTTCCCTTCATCCGCACTTCGGTGGATCACGGCACCGCGCTGGATCTGGCAGGCAAGGGCCTGGCTGATCCGGGCAGCCTTGTCACCGCGATTAACCACGCCATCAAGATGGTAGAGAAAAAAAGATATGAGCAGTAAGGTGCACATGGGCCACACAGCCCGTAAGCGTTTCGGTCAGAACTTCTTGCACGACCGGTATGTGATCGATCAGATCGTCGCCGCCATCAACCCACAGCCGGGTCAGAATCTGGTGGAGATCGGTCCGGGTCTGGCCGCGCTGACCGAGCCGGTCGCCGCCCAGATGGACAAAATGACCGTGGTCGAGCTTGACCGGGACCTGGCAGCTCGCCTGCGCGAGCACCCGACTCTCAAAGACAAGCTGACCGTCATCGAAGCGGACGCCATGCGCTTCGACTTCAGTACCCTGATGGGTGAAGGCAAGGGGCCGCTGCGCATCTTCGGCAACCTGCCCTACAACATCTCCACCCCGCTCATCTTCCACCTGTGCGAGTTCGCTGATCGGGTAGAAGACATGCACTTCATGCTGCAAAAGGAAGTGGTGTTGCGTCTGGCCGCAGGCCCGGGCAGCAAGGCTTATGGCCGGCTGAGCGTGATGACCCAGTACTACTGCCAGGTGGTGCCTGTGCTAGAAGTGGGTCCGGGCGCCTTCAAACCGGCGCCAAAGGTGGACTCGGCCGTAGTTCGCCTGATCCCGCACAAGAATCCGACCATAGTCGCAAAAGACATTCGTTGTCTGAATCGCGTCTGTACCGAAGGCTTTGGCCAGCGTCGCAAGACCATCCGCAACAGCTTCTCCAACTTCATCACCGACGCCCAGCTGACCGAGCTTGGTATCGATGGCAACCTGCGCCCTGAGAATCTCTCCCTCGAGCAGTTTGTCATGATCGCCAACTGGCTGGCGGATCAGCAACAGGCCTGATCCGGTGGCACTCCCGCACATCGAGATCCGTCCATACCCCCTGTATGTGGCGGGCTCCAAAGACCCTTACCAGTTTCACTATCTGATCGAGATTGAGAATCTGGGGCCTGGCCCGGTGCAACTGCTGCATCGGCGCTGGCTCATCACCGATGCCAATGGCAAGATGCTGGAAGTGGCAGGCTCGGGCGTGGTCGGGGAACAACCCGTCATTGCCGAAGGTGAGACCTACCGCTACCAGAGCGGCGTGCCGCTGGCGACCCCACTTGGGGTGATGGAAGGGAGCTATACCCTGCAAGATGGCTCTGGTCAGCAGTTTGAGGCGCCCATCGCCCCCTTCACGCTGGCCATCCCCAATATTATCAACTGAGGTTTCATGGCGAACTGTTTTGTCGGTGACATCCAGGGCTGTTACGACGACTTACGCCGTCTGCTGGATCTTGCCGCGTTCGATCCCGAAAATGACGTGCTCTGGCTCTGCGGCGATCTGGTCGCCCGCGGCCCGGACTCCCTCAATACCCTGCGTTTTGTCAAAGGGCTGGGCAACCGTGCCGTCAGCGTGCTCGGCAACCACGACCTGCACCTGCTGGCTGTCGCTGATGGCGTTGCACCGCTCAAGAAGAAAGACAAGCTGCAAAGCCTGATGGATGCCCCTGATCGGGATGAACTGCTGGAGTGGCTGCGCCACCGCCCGCTGCTGGCCGAACATCCGGATCTCCCCATCATGATGGTGCATGCCGGGATCTCCCCCGCATGGGATGTCCGCACCGCCCGCAACTGCGCCCGCGAGGTAGAGAGCCTGCTGCGCGGTGACCAGTACAGCTGGCTGCTGCACAACATGTACGGCGACCAGCCCGATGGCTGGAAAGATGATCTGGTCGGGATCGACCGCTACCGCTACATCATCAACACCTTCACCCGGATGCGCTTCTGCTACTTCGATGGCCGACTCGACTTCAAATGCAAGAAGGGGCCCAAGGAGTCGACCCCGGGGCTGCGTCCCTGGTTCGAACAGCGCGAACACCACGTGGATGACCCCATTCTGGTGTTCGGCCACTGGGCAGCCCTGATGGGCAACACCGGCAAGAGCGACATCAAAGCGCTCGATACCGGCTGTGTCTGGGGCAACAACTTGACCCTGTGGCGCTACGAGGATGATGCCCTGATCACCACCCCCTGCCCGGTTCACGCCAGCTAGGGGTAGCACTGCAATCAGGCGGTCGCGATCGCTGCCGCACGGATGGCTACAACCCGCTCCAAGAACAAAGCCCGGCAATCTGCCGGGCTTGCTGTTTTAGGTTCCCTGTTTTCCGGCGAATGAAGTTACAACTTGCGCCCCAGCCGCTTCTCGATCTGGCGCCGCTCCCACTCCGGGCCAAACAGTTTGAAGGGCTGAAACACCCGAACAGCATGGGACGCCAACCCCAGTCCCCACCCCAGCGCCGGCCACCAGGCCCAGATGTACTCCGGATTGCTCAGGTAGTTGATGACAAACAGCCCGCAGATCACCACCACGTAGCTGGCAACATGGTGATAGAAGCCCTTGAGCGCCTCCACATAGCGCATTGCCGCCCGCTCCTCTGCCGATACCTGCACCGCATCCTGCCCCATAGTGTCACTTCCTCTCATCTCGCGCTCCTGTTGCTCTGACCCATCCAGTTGAGCCACATCGAGTTCAAAGACTGCGGCCAGGGCCTTGAGAGATTCCAGTCCGGGTTGCTGCCCCTGCTCGATCCGCTGGATAGTGCGGACACTCAAACCAGTCAACGTTGCCAACTGATCCTGAGACCAACCCCGTTGCAATCTCAACTTCCTGACGATCATCTCGAACTCCTTGTGGTAATTGACAGGGCCAGCATAGGGCTTACGCCGCGAAAGGTGACACGACAGATAGCCGACATACATCTGACAGTCCTTTAAAATCAGATGGTTAAGATTTTGATCTTGTCAGCCAGCCGCTCGTTCCCCCAGAGATTGCACAAACCGTAACAGATAACCATCGGGATCCTGCAGCAAAAATTCGCGCTGCCCGGCCAGCATCTCGCCCACTGGATACCAGACCTCAGTGGGCTGCCGGAAAAGTGCAATCTCGGCGGCCTGCAATCGGTCGAGTAGCGGCGGGATCTCGGTAAGCTCCATCTGCAGATTGATCCCCCTACCGAACGGTGGCTCCAGCGCCCCGACCTGCCAACCCGCCGGATGTACCTGCTCCAGCATCAGTTGTACCTGTTGCTGTTCAAGATAAGCAAAAGGAGGGTCATCGCGCCGATAGCGGACCGAGAAGCCCAACAAACCGGTATAGAAAACCAGAGATCGAGCCAGATCGGTAACCGACAGCTCTGGTACCATGGGATTCCAATACACCTCATCCACCGCGACAGTAGGGTTCGTCATGGCTTACAGGCTCTGCATCAGCTCGGCGGCAATTTCAAAGGAGCGCAGCCGGGCCTGATGATCGACGATGGGCCCATTGAACATCAGCTCATCGGCGCGGGTTTCCGCCAGCAGCGCCTTGAGGCCATGACGAACCTGCTCCGGGTTGCCCACTAGCGAGCGGGCCAAGGTCTGCTCCATCGCAATCAGCTCACGGGGCGCCCACTCGTCGCCAAGCTGGACGACCGGCGCGGGCAGCTTGCCCGCATCACCGCGATGAAGGCGCAAGAACTGCTGCTGCACGGTAGTGAACTGGAAGCGGGCCTCCCGCTCGCTGTCGGCGGCGATCATGTTGATGCAGACCACCGCATGGGGCTTGGGCCAGCGCGCAGAGGGGCGATACTGGCTGCGGTAGATCTCCAGCGCCTGCAGCAGCATGGCGGGCGCGAAATGGGAGGCAAAACCGAACGGCAAGCCCATCACCGCCGCCAGTTGCGCGCTGTAAAGGCTGGAACCCAGCAGCCAGATAGGCAGATGCAGCCCCTGGCCGGGCACCGCCTGCACGGCGCCAATATCGTCGCCAAAGTAGCTCATCAGCTCGCGCACATCGGCTGGGAAATCATCCACCTCGCCACTGCGCATACGTCGCAGCGCCCGCATGGTGCGCTGATCAGTACCGGGGGCGCGACCAAGGCCCAAATCGATGCGGTCGGGATAGAGCGAAGCCAAGGTGCCAAACTGCTCGGCAATCACCAGCGGCGAGTGGTTCGGCAGCATGATGCCACCCGCCCCGATCCGCAGAGTGGTGGTGGCTTCGGCCAGATGACCGATCAGCACCGAGGTGGCGGCACTGGCAATGCCCGGCATGTTGTGATGTTCGGCCAGCCAGTAGCGCTGGTAACCCCAACCCTCGGCATGGCAGGCAAGATCCCGTGAACGGCGAAACGACTCGGCAGGCACGGAACCCTCGGCAACAGGCACCAGATCGAGCACGGAATAGGGGATGGCAGACATGGGTCACTCCATTGATTTACAGGCCAGTAACAAGTGGGGCAATGTAGCACGGGATACCTGAATGAATCACTATCTCCTGCCACACTCTGCCTGCCAAGCGGCAGCAATCGAACGGAACAAATCTCAGGCAAGTATTGTTTGAACGCTCATCCTGCTGGCCGCGCATGCCCAGGGGGCGTCATATTTTCTTACATTTGCGGGCTGGCCTGAGCGCCCCTGGCTGGTTATAACGGTGCCCCTATAGCGAAGGGGGAGCAATAGACTCCCCCTCACTCTTTGTCACACCACACTGTTCAGGTTATCTATGTCAAAACATCTCGTTCTGCTGGGCGTGCTGACGCTCTCCGGTTGCGCCCTGTTGTCTCCCCCCGCCCCTACCGTCACCCCGGTGCACCTTACCGATACCAGCCAGCGCGGCTTCTACATCGAGTGCAGCAGCATGAAAGCCTGCTTCCAGCAGGCCAACCAGACCTGCCCGCAAGGTTACAAGGAGACCGACCGTCGCCAGCAGACGCTCTACAGCACCCAGTATCTGGGGGGAAGCTATGACGACGAGAAGAAGGTCTACAAGGCAGCCAAGCCCTATCGCATCGCCAACACAATTCACTCGCTGACCATCCAGTGTCCCGTCACTACAGGCTGAGCCAACCGAAGGGGTACTCTCTCCCGTTACTGCGAAAAAGAAAACGGTCAACCGAGGTTGACCGTTTTTCACTGCGCTGCGCCCTTAGAACAGCAGGTGTGCCACCCCGGCAATAACCGGCAAGGTAACCAGAGTGCGCAGCAGGAAGATAACGAACAGCTCCCACAACTTGACCGGGATCTTGCTGCCCAGCAGCAGGGCGCCCACTTCCGACATATAGATCAGCTGGGTTACCGACATGGCGGCAATCACGAAGCGGGTCATGTCACTCTCGATGGTCGAGGCCAGCACCGCCGGAATGAACATATCGGCAAAACCGACCATGATGGTCTTGGAAGCCGCTTCCGCCTCCGGCAGTTGCAGCAGCTCCAGCAAGGGGACAAACGGGGCGCCAAGCCAGTTGAAGATAGGGGTGTGCTCGGCCAGCATCAGGGCACAGGTACCGATCGCCATCACCACCGGCAGCACGCCAAACACCATATCCAGTGCATTCTTCACCCCTTCCCGTGCGACTGCGCCGAGATCAGTCATGCTGTCAGCCTTGGTCAGCGCCCGCTCGAAGCCATAGCTCATCACGCTGTGCTGGTGCGGCACTGCTTCCTGCTTGCGGCACAGGGGAGTGCCATCGGCATAGATGTCCTTCTTCCAGCAGAGCGGCGGCAGACGCGGCACCACGATGGCGGCAACCACGCCCGCCAGACAGACGGTCAGGTAGAAGGGGACGAACATGTGCTCCAGCTTCACCTGGGAGATCACCACCAGACAGAAGGTGATGGAGACCGCAGAGAAAGTGGTGCCAATCACCGCGGCTTCACGCTGGGTATAGAACTTCCCTTCGTACTGCTTGCTGGTCAGCAGGATGCCGACGCTGCCATCGCCAAGCCAGGAGGCAAAGCAGTCCACTGCGGAGCGGCCCGGCAACCGGAAGACCGGACGCATGATGCGGGTCATCATGGTGCCGACAAATTCCAGCAGCCCGAAATCGAGCAGCAACGGCAGCAGCAGGCCGGCAAAAATGAAGACCGAAAACAGCACCGGCAGCAGATCGTTGAGCACCAGTCCACCGGTTGCGCCGGAGTAAAGCACCTCTGGCCCCACCTGGAAGAAGGTCAGCAGCACGAAGATACCGCCCAATACCCGCACGCAGGCCCAGAAAGGGGAGACATTGAACAAGCTGTTGAGGAAAGGACGACGCACCAGAATCGCCGGCTTGAACAACCAGGCAATCACCGTCATCAGCATGGTGGTGGTGATCACCGCACTGACCATGGCGACCAGATAATCGGCAAAAACACGCTGCACCAGCTTGGCCAGCACGGCCACCGGGATGGTGACGTTACCGTCATAGACGACCGGCGTCATGAACAACAGGATCCCGATAAGTGACGGAACCAGAAACATCAACAAGTTACGGCGAGTATTGACCGCAGGTGCTTCGAGACTCTTTTCCAACATGATATAACTGCCCTAATGTTACTTTTCCCTAGCCAGGCCAACCTGCGTATTCATGCATTAACCGGCAAAACGGGCGCAAGAATACTCTAAAAAAATGCACAAACAAGCCCTTAAGGCAGAAATCTGCGCATAAATATCTCCACAGGCAAACCTTCCATTAAAACAATAAGATACAGCTGCGCATATCGATTCAATCGACATCGCCAGATGATTGTTTCGTTATTGTTAATTTTGGTGGGCAGTATAATCGGTTATCAGTGGCAGGCAATAAGTGACATCATAAATATATCTAATGAGTTGCTGCTCGATAGACATAAAAAAACCGGAGCCTGTTCAGGCTCCGGTTTTCAATGAGAGTGACGGGGATCAGTCACGGACGTAGATGACTTCAACGCCATCATCTTCGTCGTCATCCCAATCGTCATCATCAAGCCCTTCATCGAAGGCAAGAGAGGCAGCCAGTGCTTCCGCTTCAGCCTTGGCCAGCTGGTTCTTGTGGTAGTCGTCCCACTTAAACTCCACCTTCTCGATGGCGTCTTTGGCATCTTCCGCCAGCTGACGGGGCATGGTATCCAGCAGATCCAGAATGTCGTAGCAGACCTTCTTGGTGCCTTCCTTGCTGATGGCAGTGATGGCATAGACCGGACCTTCGTGGTTCAGGGCCGCCTTGACGCGATCCATCACCTCCTGGGCTTCTTCTTCCAGGATCAGATCCATCTTGTTAAACACCAACCAGCGCGGCTTGCCAGCCAGTTCCGGGCTGTACTTCTCCAGCTCCTTGACGATGGTCACGGCATTTTCAGCAGGATCGGAGCCATCAACCGGGCAGATATCCACCAGGTGGATCAGCACGCGGCAACGCTCGAGGTGTTTCAGGAAGCGGATACCCAGACCTGCGCCTTCGGCAGCACCTTCGATCAGACCCGGGATATCGGCGATCACGAAGGAGCGGGAGTTTTCACCACGCACCACACCCAGGTTCGGTACCAGGGTAGTGAAGGGGTAATCAGCCACTTTCGGGCGAGCCGCAGAAACGGCGCGAATAAAGGTAGACTTGCCTGCGTTGGGCAGACCCAGCATGCCGACATCGGCCAGCAGCAGCAGCTCCAGCTTCAGGGTACGCACTTCACCCGGAGTACCGTTACTCTTCTGGCGGGGAGCACGGTTGACGGAGCTCTTGAAGCGGGTGTTGCCCAGACCGTGGAAACCACCTTTGGCAACCAGCAGCTTCTGCTCGTGGTGGGTCAGATCCCCCAGCAGTTCACCGGTATCTTCATCGGTCGCTCGGGTACCGACCGGCACACGCAGGATCTTGTCCTTGCCGCGGCGACCGGTACAGTTGGCGCTCTGGCCATTCTCACCGCGCTCGGCAGCATGGAAACGCTCGAAACGGTAGTCGATCAGGGTATTGAGGTTCTCGTCGGCGATCAGATATACGTCGCCACCGTCACCGCCGTCACCGCCGTCCGGACCACCGTTGGGAATATATTTTTCACGGCGAAAGCTTACACAACCGTTACCACCGTCACCGGCATCGACTCGAATCTGGACTTCATCAACAAACTTCATAGGTAACCGTCACCTTAATTCGAAAAACCGATACGCAATTATAGTGGTACAGACCCCTGCGGGCGATACGCATCTTGCCAATCATGCCCGTCAGAGCCAAAGTCAGCTGCGTTCCGTTTTTTCGTCAACGACATCAGAAAGACGTCAGAAAAACAAAAGCCCCGCCTGTTGGCGGGGCTTCGGATCCTTGCGGTCCGTAATTACTCAGCAACGATGCTAACGTACTTACGATTCAGCGGACCTTTAACTTCGAACAGGATTTTACCAGTCGCGGTAGCGAACAGGGTGTGATCCTTGCCCAGACCAACGTTGGTGCCAGCGTGGAACTTGGTACCACGTTGACGAACGATGATGCTGCCAGCCAGAACTGTTTCGCCGCCGAAACGCTTCACGCCCAGGCGTTTAGCTTCAGAATCGCGACCGTTGCGGGATGAACCGCCAGCTTTTTTGTGTGCCATTTATCGGACTCCTCTAATTAAGCGCTGATGCCAGTGATTTTGACTTCAGTGAACCACTGACGGTGGCCCGCTTGCTTACGATGGTGCTTACGACGACGGAACTTGACGATAGTCACTTTCTCGCCACGGCCGTGAGCCACAACTTCAGCTACAACCTTGCCACCTTCAACGAAAGGAGCACCTACTTTAAAAGTGTCGCCTGCAGCAACCATCAGAACTTCGTTGAAGTCGATGGTAGCGCCAGTCTCAACGTTCAACTTTTCCAGACGAACGATTTGACCTTCGGCCACACGGTGTTGTTTTCCGCCGCTTTGGAATACCGCGTACATTTGATTAACTCCGTAAAGGCATGTCTTTTGCTCAAGGCTAGACATGCGCAAAAACCTATAACAATGGGCGGGCATTCTACGCAAATCGATCTGCTCAGGCAAGGCCAATTTAGCAAAAAGTTTATTTTGTGCGCATATCTGCCGCCGTGGATAAACGCCTAACTGTAACCCATTGTGAAATCGTGTAGAATCCCTGCCATTACTAAAATCGCAGTTATTGCTGCTGTCACGTTACGAGACTTATGGACCAACAGACTATCCGTGCGCTCTGTGCCGCCGACATGACGGCGGTCAATGAACTGATCCTGGCCCGACTCCAGTCCGACGTTAGTCTGATTAATCAGCTGGGTTTCTACATTGTCAGCGCCGGCGGGAAACGGATGCGCCCCATGCTGACCGTGATGGCTGCGCGTGCGCTGGGCTATGAGGGTGAGGATCACCTGAAACTGGCCGCCATCATCGAATTCATTCACACCTCTACCCTGCTGCATGACGACGTGGTCGACGAATCCGACCTGCGCCGCGGCCGGGAGACCGCCAACGCCATGTTTGGCAATGCCGCCAGCGTGCTGGTCGGTGACTACCTCTATAGCCGCTCCTTCCAGATGATGGCCGAACTCTCCAACCTGCGGGTGATGGAGATCCTCTCGGATGCCACCAACACCATCGCCGAAGGGGAAGTGTTGCAGCTGATGAACTGCAACGATCCGGACACCACCGAAGAGAGCTACATGACGGTCATCTACTGCAAGACCGCCAAGCTGTTCGAGGCCGCTACCCGACTCGCCGCCGTGCTGACCCATCAGCCGGAGCCCGTCGAACAGGCCATGACCGATTACGGCAAGTATCTGGGCACCGCGTTCCAAATCATCGATGACGTGATGGACTACTGCTCCCAGAGCGAAGAGATGGGCAAGAACGTCGGCGACGATCTAGCCGAAGGCAAACCGACCCTGCCGCTGCTGCGCGCCATGGAAGTGGGCACGCCGGAAGAGCGCCAGCTGGTGCGCGATGCCATCGAGCACCGCAACGGCATGGAGCATCTTGAGCAAATCCTCGGCATTCTCGACCGCACTGGCGCGCTGGAGTACTCCCGCATGCGTGCCAGAGAAGAGGCCGACAAGGCCATTGCCGCCCTCGCCATCCTGCCGGACTCCCCGCACAAACAGGCGCTGGAAACACTGGCCCACATGGCTGTGCAGCGCAGTGCCTGAGTAAACGAGATGCATGAAAAAAGAGGCCTTCGGCCTCTTTTTTATTGTCTACTATCTGCTGAACTGTTCATTGCGACAGACTCAGCGACTCAGCATCCAGAGGATCACGCTACCAGCCACCACTAGCGAGCCGCCGATACGGCGCAACTGCTCCGGTGGCTGATCGCTCAGCAACCGCAACATCTGCTGCCATGCCCTGGGCATCAACAGCGGGCCGAGCCCCTCGAACAACAACAGCAATCCCAACCCCATCAGCATGGCAGGGCGGGATCGCACTTTGTTAATGAAATTTGAACAGGCAGATCGTCTGTGATCTAATCGCGTCTCCATGCAGGAGGCACGCGCTATGACGTTGATTGAACACCTTACCCTTGTCGAAGAAACTCGCTCTGAGATCAATCGTAAACATAACCTGGTTGATGTCATGTTCCTTGTCATCAGTGCCATCATGAGTGGTGCCGAGGGCTGGAATGACATCGAAACCTATGGCGATTCAAAGATCGATTGGCTCCGTCAGCATCGCCCCTTTGCCAACGGCATCCCGCGGCGTCACACGGTTGCCCGCATTCTGCGCTGCATTGTCATCGATACCTTGCTTGAAGCGTTGCTGTGCTGGGTCAATGAACAGCGCACTCATCAGGGCAAACCCATCATTGCCTTTGATGGCAAGGTGTTACGCGGCTCCTTTCGGGGAAATGCCAAGGATGCGCTTCAGTTGGTCACGGCTTACGATACCGAAAATGGGCTGGTGTTAAGCCAGAAAGCAACCCCTAACAAGAAGGGGGAAATCGAAACCGTCAAAGATATGCTGGACATTCTTGAGCTAAAAGGAGCCGTTGTCACACTCGATGCGTTGCATTGTCAGCGTGAGACACTGGAGAAAATCAGCGAGAAGAAGGCTCATGTAGTGGTACAGGTCAAGAATAATCAACCGAAGCTGTATCAAGCGGTTCAATCGCAATTCCAGTCACTGTTTGACGCCCAGAAAGAGAAGATTGTCGTCGAGCACAAAGAGAGTGGACATGGCCGCCAGGAAGAGCGTTATGTGTTTCAATTAAAAGCCAAATTACCGCCAGAGTTGACGGAGAAATGGCCGACAATCCGCAGCATCATTGCCGTTGAGCGTCACCGCAGCGCCAACGGAAAAGGAACGGTAGATACCTCTTACTATGTCAGCTCGTTATCCCCCAAGCACAAGCTGCTAGGGCACTATATACGGCAGCACTGGCGGATAGAGAACAGCCAGCATTACATTCTTGATGTGGTGTTCAACGAGGATGCTTCCAGGATAGCGATGGAGGATGCGGTCGAGAATATGGCGCTATTCCGGCGGTTCGTATTGAATATCGTAAAACAGAGCAATTGTGGTGCTC
>NZ_JBFODM010000074.1:0-85006 GCF_040908325.1 Aeromonas sp. R4-1 | reverse complement strand
ATTCTGACGGTCACTACCGAGGGGACTTACGCCATTCTGGTCGACAGCAACGGCACCATCATCGCCCACCCCGATGCCTCCCTGAGTCTGAAACCCGCCACAACGCTAGCCCCCGAGTTGACCGCGTCTTACATCAATCAGATCGCTCATGACGGTACGATCAACGAGCTGGTGATCAGCGGTAAGAAAGAGGTCTTTGACTTTAACGCGATCCCCAACACCAATTGGTATTACGGCATGATGGTGGATGACGAAACCGCTTACCAGTCGGTACGCCGCATGGTCACCTCCTCACTTATTCAGGGACTTATCACCATATTGATCGTGGCTGGCTTCTCCTATGTCGCCATCAACGGCTCGCTGGCCCCTCTGAAAACCCTGGGCGAAGCGATTGCCGATCTCTCCCGTGGCAACGGCGATCTCACTCGCCGCATCAAGATTGAACGTGAGGATGAAGTAGGCGCGGTTGCCAAACACGTCAACACCTTCATCGAGCGGATCCATGTGATGGTGCAGGATATCTCCAACTCCTCCGGCCAGCTCAACCAGCAGGCCAAGTCCTCCCACAGCATGGCGGAGAAGGCCAATCAGGGGCTGGCACGCCAGCAAAACGAGATCTCCCAGATCGCCACTGCGGTACACGAGATGTCAGCCACCGCAGTCGAGGTCGCCAGCAACGCCGAGCAGACCGCCGAAGCGGCCCGCAGCTCCTCCAGCAGTTGCGAGCATGGCAAGCAGGTGATCGCCCGCAACCAGCGCTCCATCACCGATCTGGCCACCCAGGTGGAACAGGCCTCCAACATCATTCAGGAACTGGAGAAAAACGCTCAGGAGATCAACACCATCCTCTCCACCATTCAGGGCATCGCCGAGCAGACCAACCTGCTGGCACTCAACGCCGCCATCGAAGCGGCCCGTGCCGGTGAACAGGGTCGCGGCTTTGCGGTGGTTGCCGACGAGGTGCGCGTCCTGTCACAGCGTACCCACAGCTCCACCGTCGAGATCCGCAATATGATCGAAACCCTGCAACGCAATACCCAGGGAGCGGTCAGTACCATGCACGAAGGCCAGCTGCTGGCCCAGAACAGCGTGGATGACGCCAACAACGCCACCCATGCGCTGGAACAGATCACCACCTCGATCAACCAGATCTCCGACATGGCGACCCAGATCTCCAGCGCGGCTGAAGAGCAGCGGGCCGTCACCG
Source organism: Aeromonas sp. R4-1 (assembly GCF_040908325.1). Classification (NCBI taxonomy): domain Bacteria; kingdom Pseudomonadati; phylum Pseudomonadota; class Gammaproteobacteria; order Aeromonadales; family Aeromonadaceae; genus Aeromonas; species Aeromonas sp. R4-1. Next base: position 83,799 of record NZ_JBFODM010000074.1, on the reverse strand, counting down.
ACGAAGTAAGTCGCAACATTCAGGCAGTGAAAGATGTCTCGGACGAACTGGCAGTGGATGCAGACAGCTCACGCCATCTCTCTGAACAACTTAAAAATATTTCGGGTGAACTGAGCAATCAGGTCGGCATGTTCCGCATTTGAGCATGAGCAAAAGGGGCCGTACAGGCCCCTTTTATTTTTCTAAATAGCGCTTAATTTTCAGTGAGTAATCTCACATTACCCGCCAAATCCCCCGCCTTGAAATCCTTGTAATTCGTCTGGAATTATCAGATCACCGCCGTGGTCACCGCAGTATTTCGGATTACCTATTTCTATCCGAATAGATAAATGCCAATAATTCTCATTAAAAAATTACAATAAAAAACTTAAAATTTTTTTCGCGAGTACCTAAAAAGAGAGGTGATTCGCATTTTATTGAAAGAAAACTACGTACAATCCAGAAGTTAAAGTGCTCGTAGCTAGGTGTTCAACTGCTCAGTAACACCAAAAAATGACGATAATAACGACATTTTCATCCAGGGATTTGGGTGTTTTATAGAAAAATAACCAATAAAAAGGGAATAAAACCTAGCAGTTTGACTTGCATCAAGCCTGAATTTTTTTCATAGAGCAAAATCGTGCCCAGCAAATCTATCCCTAAGGAGGCAGATGTGGATATTATCAAGACCGATGTGGCCATCATCGGTGCTGGCGGTACCGGCTTACGCGCCGCTATCGCTATAGCCGAATCACAGCCAGACCTGGACATCGCCCTGATTTCCAAGGTTTACCCGATGCGCAGCCACACGGTTGCTGCCGAAGGCGGCGCCGCCGGTGTCGTCCGTGATGACGACTCCCTCGAAAACCACTTCAACGACACCGTCTCCGGTGGTGACTGGCTGTGCGAGCAGGACGTAGTGGAATACTTCGTCAACAACGCAACCAAAGAGATGATCCAGCTGGAGCACTGGGGTTGCCCCTGGAGCCGCAAGCCGGATGGCAAAGCCAACGTGCGTCCGTTTGGTGGCATGAAGGTTCCGCGTACCTGGTTCGCCGCAGACAAGTCCGGTTTCCATATTCTGCACACCCTGTTCCAGACCTCCGTCAAATACCCGAGCATCAAGCGCTTCGACGAGCATTTCTGCCTTGATCTGATCGTGGACGACGGCCGTGTCCAGGGCGTACTGACCTTCGACATCCAGAACGGTATCACCCGCTTCATCCAGGCCAAATCCGTGATCGTGGCAACCGGCGGCGCTGGCCGTGTCTATCGCTACAACACCAACGGTGGCATCGTCACCGGCGACGGCATGGCACTGGCCTACCGTCACGGCGTACCGCTGCGTGATATGGAGTTCGTCCAGTATCACCCGACCGGTCTGCCGGGCACCGGCATCCTGATGACCGAAGGTTGTCGTGGTGAGGGTGGCGTCCTGCTGAACAAGGATGGCTACCGCTACCTGCAAGACTACGGCTTGGGCCCGGAAACCCCGATCGGCCAGCCGAAGAGCAAATACATGGAGCTGGGTCCGCGCGACCGTGTTTCCCAGGCATTCTGGCAAGAGCAGCAGAAAGGCCGCGTCATTCAGGGCCCGATGGGCGATGTGGTTCACCTCGACCTGCGTCACCTTGGCGAGAAGTACCTGAAAGAGCGTCTGCCGTTCATCTGCGAACTGGCCAAAGCCTACGTCAACGTGGATCCGGCCAAAGAGCCTATCCCGGTACGTCCGACTGCCCACTACACCATGGGTGGTATCGAGACTGACAACAAGTGTGCCACCCGTCTGCCCGGCCTCTACGCCGCGGGCGAATGTGCCTCCGTCGGTCTGCACGGTGCCAACCGTCTGGGTTCCAACTCCCTGTCCGAGATCGTGGTATTCGGCAAGCTGGCCGGTGAGCAGGCAGGTGAATTTGCCAAGACTCAGAAGCATGGCAACACCGAAGCGCTGGCCGCCAAGGCCGAGGCGCTCATCAAGCAACACCTCTCCCTGATGGACATAGACGGTACCGAAAACCCGGCCGATATCCGCAACGAGCTGGGCATGTCCATGGAAGCCGGTGTCGGTATCTACCGTACCGAAGAGCTGATGCAGGGCACCATCGACAAGATCAACGAGCTGAAAGCCCGTTACAAGAAGGTCAAGATCAACGACAAGTCCTCTGTCTTCAACACCGATCTGCTGTACGCCATCGAACTGGGTTACATGCTGGACGTGGCTGAAGCCATGGCGCACTCCGCCATCAATCGTAAAGAGTCCCGCGGTTCCCACCAGCGTCTGGATGGTTACGAAGAGCGCGATGACGTGAACTTCCTCAAGCACACGCTCTCGTTCTACCAAAATGGCGAAACGCCCTCCATCGATTACTCCGATGTGAAGATCACTAAGTCCCAGCCGGCAAAACGCGTGTACGGCTCCGAGGGTGAGAAACAAGACGAGGCTAAGAAGAATGGCTGAGATGATTGAAATTGAGATCCTGCGCTACCGTCCGGAACAGGATAACGAGCCCTGGATGCAAACCTTCCAGGTGCCATACCAGAGAGAGATGTCTCTGCTGGACGCCCTGCAGTACATCAAGGATCACCTGGACTCTACCCTGAGCTTCCGCTGGTCCTGCCGGATGGCGATCTGCGGCTCCTGCGGCATGATGGTCAACGGTGTGCCCAAGCTGGGTTGCAAGGCGTTCCTGCGCGACTATCTGCCGGGCAAGATGACCGTCGAGCCGCTCAACAACTTCCCGATCGAGCGCGATCTGGTGGTCGACATGTCCGACTTCATCGAGAAGCTGGAGAGCATCAAGCCGTACATCATCCCGAGCGAGCCGCGCAGCCTGTGTGATGGCGAGTACATCCAGACTCCGGCCCAGATGGCGCAGTACAAGCAGTTCTCCCAGTGCATCAACTGTGGTCTCTGCTACGCAGCCTGCCCGCAGTACGGCATCAACAAGAAGTTCACCGGTCCGGCGGCACTGGCTCTGGCCTATCGCTACAACGTCGACAACCGTGATGCCGGCGCCAAAGAGCGTATGCGCATCATCAGCCAGGACGAAGGCGTCTGGGGCTGTACCTTCGTGGGCTACTGCTCCGAAGTGTGCCCGAAAGGCGTCGATCCGGCGGCGGCCATCCAGCTTGGCAAGGTCGAAAGCGCCAAGGACTACATGATCGCCATGTTCAAGCCAGATTGAGAGCAGGATTGAGACCATGAACAACACTGATAGCAAACGTAAACCTTACGTCCGCGAAATGAAGAAAGACTGGTGGCTGAAGAACGCCTTCTACACCGGTTACATGATCCGTGAAGGCACCAGTATCTTCGTCTCCATCTACGCCGTTGTGCTGATGTGGGGCCTGATGCGCCTGGTTCAGGGTCAGGAAGCGTTCAACGGCTGGCTGGAATCCCTGCAAAGCCCGATCGCCATCCTGTTCCATGTCGTCGCTCTGGCGGCGTGCCTGTTCCATGCCAAAACCTGGTTCGCCCTGGCGCCGAAAGCCATGCGTATCTTCCGTGGTGAAGACCTGGTACCGGAGAAGCCGATCGTTCTCGCCCAGTATGTGGCGCTGGCGGTGGTGTCCCTGCTTGTCCTGATCATCGTGGCCTGAGGAGAAAACAATGAGACGTTCTGACGAACCAATTTACTGGGGTCTGTTTGGTGCGGGTGGCATGGTTGTTGCCATGCTGCTGCCGGTCATTGTCCTCATCACCGGTCTGCTGGTGCCCATGGGCATCATGGACGTGGAAACCATGAGCTATGACCGCGTGCACGCGTTCGCCAGCTCCTGGTGGGGTGCCTGCATCCTGCTGGTGATCATCGCCCTGCCAGTCTGGCACGGTATGCACCGTATCTACCACGGTCTGCACGATCTGGGGATCCACACCACCAAGCTGCACCACTATGTGTTCTATGGCTTTGCCTTCCTGGTATCTGCCATTAGTGTCGGCCTGCTGATGGTACTGGTACTCCAGTAATCACAGTAATCACAGTAATCACATCTGACTGATTGACCAAACCGGGCCTCGTGCCCGGTTTTTTATTGCCCCGCTATCCCACCCCTGCTTTTTATTCACTCAAACAATTCGATAAAAACCAGATTATCGTCCAATCATATGGCGATCACAGTCACATAACCCCAATACATTCGTCATTTGCAGCAAACCATTTTGACCACCATCAATTTAGTGACATCCATATCAATTATAATTACTCAGATTAAATAATTATTCATATGGAGCTATCTAATGACAGACAAAACACGCTCGGTGAGCATAGGCAGTTACCTGGCACTGGCCTTCGCCGTGGTCTTCTTCTCCGGACTGTTGCAATCCGGCGAGTGGTACGGGGTATTCGATTTCACCACGCTGAACGGTTCGTTCGGTACCATGGTCCAGAGCGTCAGCGAGAATGGTGACGGCATCAAGACCGCCATGACCGACATGCGCGGCAAGGGGGGCAACGGCGCTCGCGATGGCTTTTTGTTTGCCCTGACCCTGATCCCCACCGTGATGTTTGCCCTCGGTATGATCAATGTGCTGGAGCACTACGGCGCGCTGGAAGCGGCCCGCAAGTTGCTGACCCCGCTGCTGCGTCCGCTGATGGGGATCCCGGGCAACACCGGCCTCGCCCTTATCGCCTCCCTGCAGAGTACCGATGCCGGTGCCGCCATGACTCGTCAGCTCAAGGATGAAGGGCTCATCACCAAGCGTGAAACCGACGTGTTCACCATGTTCCAGTTCTCCGCAGGTGCCACCATAGTCAACTTCTTCTCCTCCGGCGCCGTACTGTTCACCCTGACGCTGGCAGATGGCAGCCCGGCGGTCAGCTCCTCCATCGGTCTGGCTGTCATCGTGATGTTCGCCTTCAAATTTGTCGGGGCCAACCTGTTCCGGGTCTACCTCAATATGAGCGAAGGCAAGCAGACCGATAACAACACCCAGCAGACTCTCAACACTCAGGAGCAAGCCAAATGAGCCAGGCCAACATCAAGAAACCCATCGTCACCGATATCTTCGTCGAAGGGGCCAAGAAGGGCTGGGTCATCGCCACCACCTCCACCGTACCCAACGTACTGATGGCCTTCGTCATCATCAAGGCGCTGCAGATCACCGGCGCGCTGGATGCCATGGGCGCCATCTTCTCCCCTGTCATGGCCATCTTCGGGTTGCCCGGTGAGGCGGCAGCCGTGCTGATCGGCGCCTGGATGTCGATGGGCGGCGCGGTCGGTGTGGTCATCACCCTGTTTGATCAGGGGATCCTCAACGGCACTCACATCGCCATTCTGGCGCCAGCCATCTACCTGATGGGCTCCCAGGTGCAGTACATGGGCCGCATCCTCGGCTGCATCGGCACCGAAGGGCGTTACATCCCCATCATGGTCGCCATCTCGGTACTCAACGCCTTCGGCGCCATGTTGGTGATGAACATCCTTCTCTGACCCGAACCTGATAGTGGAGCAAGCAATGACTTTTTCTCTGGATCAATACCTGACCGAACTGGCCCCGCTGATCAATCTGGATTGCGGATCCCTGCACCAACCGGGCATTGCGGCAGTGGCCGACCTGATGGCGGCCAAATATGAGGCGATGGGCGGCTGGCAGATCAAGCGGGTCGACTGTGGCGCCGCCGGGGTGGGACTGGAGATCCGCAACCAGCCTGATGCTGCGCAGATCGATGTAATGCTGATCGGCCATATGGATACCGTCTTTCCTCTCGGCACCGCCGCCGCCCGCCCGATGAGCGTCGATGGCGAGCGCGCTTACGGCCCCGGTGTCTCCGACATGAAATCCGGCCTGCTCAACATCGTCTATGCCCTGCGTGAACTGCCCCGCGAGGTGCGCGATCGCCTGAGCATCTGCGTCTGCATGAACCCGGACGAGGAGATCGGTTCCCTCCACTCCAGTGACTGGCTGGCAGCGGTGGCCAAACAGGCGAAACAGGTGCTGGTGGCCGAAGCGGCCCGCGCCGATGGCTCACTGGTCAAGGCACGCAAGGGGATGGCCCGTTATCACATCGACTTCACCGGCAAGGCGGCTCACGCGGGCAACGAACCGCAGAAGGGGCGCAGCGCCATCACCGAGCTGGGCCACTGGATCCTGGCCATCAACGCCCTGACCAACTTCGAGAGCGGCACCACCCTCAACATCGGCATTGTCGAGGGGGGCAATGGCGCCAACATAGTGCCAGCCCATGCCAGCGCCGTGGTAGACGTCCGCTTCTGGGACAATCAGGAGTACCACCAGATCGACGATCATCTGCTGACCCTGGCCGAGCGGCCGCATCTGGATGGCGTCACCATCCAGCTGACCCGCGAGGCCCACAAACCGGCCATGGTGCCGTCAGAGGGCACCCAGGCACTGATGCTGCTGGTGGAAGAGTGTGGCGCCGAACTGGGGCTGCCGATCAGCTGGCAGGAGGTGGGGGGCGGCTCCGATGCCAACCTGACCGCCGCTCTCGGTATCCCCACTCTGGATGGTCTGGGCCCCATCGGCGCCGGTTTCCACAGTGACGAGGAGTATCTGGATCTGGCCAGCATTGCCCCGCGCATCGAGCTGCTGGTGAAGGTACTAACCCGTCTGGCAGCCTGACAAGCTCTCACGTAAAAAGGGCCAGCCGGTTTGCACCGGCTGGCCCTCTGTTTATCTGCTCCCCAGAATGACAGCAACCCTTCGCTATTACTCCATTGGCGGCAAGAAGCGGCGCATCACCTCATCCGTATGCCCCCCTTCCTGAAATGCCACCAGCGACTGATTGAGGATATTCACCAGCTCGTGGCCGCGGGGGGAGCCCTTGCTCACCAGCAGATAGAATCCCTTGCGGCTGGGCAGGGCGAGATTGAGCAACCCGCTCTCGCTGCGGTAGATGCCAAGGCTGATGCCAGCCACCAGAGGTTCGATTTCGCTCGGCAGAAAGTCGCAGCGATCCCGCTCCAGCATATCGAGCGCCTGCTGCAACTGCTTGACCCGGCGTGGCTCCTGCGCAAGCCCGTAGGGTGTGTAGTTGTAGCCAATCACCCCGCACACCCGGGAACGATTGACCGTCTGCAGATCCGGCGGTTCGGGGTAGCGGCGCTTGAGATAGAAGAAACCGAGGTGGGTGTAGTAGAGGGGAACGCTGTAGAAGGCAAACTCGGCCCGCTCCGGCTTGTAGCTGGCATCCCAGGTCAGCTCGCATAGACCATTCTGGTGATAATCCGCCAGCTCCTGCTGCACCCGCGCCCAGGGCAGATAGCGGATCTGGTGCGAGAGCCCGCTCTGTTGTAATGAATCGAGCACGAGTGTCGTCGCCGAACCGGTCAGGCGGCTGGTATCGGGCACCCCGTCCTTGCGCTCCCAGTAGGTAAAGGGAGCCCACTCGTTGCCCTCCCCCAGACAGATCTTCACTGGTGGCTCTTGCCCCCATAGCGCGGGGGACAAGATGGCCATCGCCAATCCCGCCCACCATGTTCCCGCTCGTTTCATCTCCCGCTCCCGGACTGTTTATCCCTCTTGCAGCTTAGCCCAGAAGGGATTTTGCTCACTTTGCAGGGGCGCTTTCATGCCACAACGCCAGCAAATTGGCCGGAATGGCACCATAACGAAGCTGCGGCGTCTGGTGCCAGTCAGCCAGCTTTTGCAGGGCTTTCGCCAGATCCTGTGCAAGCGTGCGGGTCACTCTCACCCCGGCTTCCAGATAGAGGCTCTTGATCTCGAAGATCCCCTGCTGACGATGAGCCTTGGCATCCATTCTGCCCACCAGCTTGCCGCGATGGAGCAAGGGCAACACGAAGTAGCCGTATTGGCGCTTGGGGGCCGGGGTATAGCACTCGATGCGATAGTCGAAGTTGAACAGTTCACTGGCCCGTTTGCGATCCCACACCAGCGGGTCGAACGGCGACAAGGCTGTGGTATGGGTCGCCTTGAGACGGCCCTCCTTGGCTTGCACCAGCTCATCGGCCAGCGAGGCGTGCACAAAAGCGCCGTGCTGCCACCCGTCTACCCGTACCGGCAGCAGTTCCCCCTCGTCCGCCAGCTGATGGAGCAGGGCGTCATATTTGCCGCGCCGCAGCCGGTAGTAGTCCGCAACCCAGCCAGTTTTGACCAGCCCCAGCGCCCGGCAGCTGGCGCGCACCATATCCCGTTGGGCCTGCTCGACGCTCGGCAGATCCCGCTGGTCGCTCCACTCGGGGAGCACCCGTTCGGCGAGATCATAGACCCGCTGAAAGTTGCGCCGCTCCCGTACCATCAGCTGACCAGTGGTAAACAACACCTCCAGATGGCGCTTCTCCGGCTTCCAGTCCCACCAGCCATTGCCCTTCCCCTCTTTGCGCTCAAAATCGGCCGCCCGCACCGGGCCATGCTGACGAATGCGCTCGATAAGCTGGCCAATCTCCTGCTGATGGGTGGCAAGCCAGTTGGCCGAAAACTTCCAGCCCATGGCGGTGGGGTCGAGCATCCGGTGGCGCAACAGCCGGTAATCCTCGCGGGGCACAAAGCAGGCCTCGTGGGCCCAATATTCGAAGATCTCGCCGTCGGCCAGCAGCTGCTCCAACCAACGCGGTTCGTACTGGCCAAGCCGGCTAAAGAGCACCAGATAGGGGCTGCGCGCCACCACCGAGATGGTATCGATCTGCAGCAGCGTCATACGGCGAATGGTGGCCAGCAGATCAGCCGGGGTCGCCTTGCTGCGACGGGGGGCGAGCAGCCCCTGCGCCGCCAGTTGCAGATGACGGGCATCTTGCAGTGACAAATGGGTAATCGACATCAACAACCGCTCCCTGCTATCTGGCCATCGCACGCCCGGCGGATAGCCAACAAAACCGGGGGAGGCACCACGCTGGTATGCCTCCCCTCCCTGTGTACCAGCGCCGCTATGAATGGGCCGGGGGCAAGACCAGCTGATTGACCACCAGCATGATCTCTTGATAAGTGGCTTCTACCGTCTCGGGGGTCGGCTCCAGAATCAGGTCATCGGCATAGCCGTTGATGAGGGAGGTGATCTGGCGCGCCAGTCGCCGGGCATCGCCCGCCACAAACTCGCCGCTGTCGATCCCCTTTTGCAGGATCAGCTCCAGCACCTCGCGCCACGCCAGAATGATTTTGCGGTAGCTCTCGGCAAATACCGGGTCGCGCAGTGACTCGTTCCAGGCATCCAGATAGATGGCCCAGGAGGCATCCTGACTGGTCGGCAGGTTGTCCCGCACAAAGAGCGGCAACGCTTCGCGGGCTGGCAGCGGCAACAACCACTCCCGCTGTTCGGCGATCTCCTGACTGGTGAAGCGCTCCACGGCGCAGAGGCAGAGCTCCTTCCAATCCTTGAAGTAGTGGTAGACGTGACTGCGCGCCAGACCGGTGCGCTCGGCAATATCACGGGTTGACGATGCCGCCATTCCCTTCTCTCGAAACAGGGCCAGTACGGCCTCGATGATCATCTCTTTGCGCTGTTCTGCTGATGGGCGTGCCATCTGACCTCCTGCGATATCAATCGATCTGCTTGACTTTGAGCAGTCGCTCAAACAAACTTTGAGCACTCGCTCAAACTTAGCGTTTCCGACATCTTAGGAGATAACCCATGACAACACCAACCACTTCGGCAGCCAGTTGCGACGAGCAGGCCACGCCGTTGCCACACTCGGCCGGTCGTTCGCTGGGGGCGATTGCGCGGGCCAATCCCCTCAAGCTGGCGGGCACCTTCTCGCTGGTGGCCCTCGAAAACATCCTGCTGGTGGTCTATCCCCTGTTCGCCGGCTTTGCCATCGACGCCATCGTCAAGGGCCAGTGGTGGCAGGCTTCAAGCTACGCCCTCATCGTGCTGCTGTTCTGGCTCATCGGCGCCCTGCGCCGGGCGGTCGACACCCGCGCCTTTACCCATATCTATGCGGCACTGGCGGTGCCGGTGATCCTGACACAACGCCAGCAGCAGGAGGGGCAATCTACCATAGTGGCGCGGGTCACCCTGGCGCGGGAGTTTGTCGACTTCTTCGAGAAACATATCCCGATCCTGGCCACCAGCCTGATCTCCATCGTCGGGGCGGCCGTGATGCTGATGGTGATCGAGTTCTGGGTCGGCATCGCCTGCATGGGGGTATTGCTGCTGTTCGGCCTGCTGCTGCCCGGCTTTTCGCGCAAAAACCAGCTGCTGCACGAGCGGCTCAACGATCGGCTGGAACACGAGGTCAAACTGGTCACCCATGCCCAGTCAGCCAGCCTCACCCGCCACTACCGCGCGCTGGCCTGGCTCCGCATCCGGATTTCGGATCGGGAGGCACTCGCTTTTCTCGCGGTCGGCATCAGCGCCTCCCTGCTGTTCCTGCTGGCCATCACCATGCTGATGGCCCAGCCCCAGGTCTCCGCAGGTCATGTCTATGCTGTGATGACCTACCTCTGGAACTTTGTCACCAGCCTGGATGAGGGGCCCGGTCTTGCCGATCAGCTGGCCCGGCTGAGAGACATAGGCCGCCGGGTCAATACCGCCCAACCCGATGAAATGATTTGACATTTTGTATCTGTAACCGGAGTAGAAAATGAATCCGACCACCCTTTGCCAACGAGCGTTGACCATGTGCATCAGCTGTTTTTTCCTCGCCGCCTGCGGCCCCAAGATGAGCGACTTTGAGCCCAACACCAGCTACTGGTTCAAGGAGAAACCGGCAGAGGAGAGTGCCCCGCTGGCACAAGATATGAAGGTGGATATCGCCATCATTGGTGGCGGCTACAGCGGCCTCTCCAGCGCTTGGCATCTGGCCAAGGCCAATCCATCGCTCAAGATCGCCATCTTCGAGGCCAAGCAGGTGGGCAGCTGCGCCTCGGGCCGCAACGGCGGCATGGTATTGCCGGGCTCCGAGGTGATGGATCTCTACGAAGAGGGGGAAGCGAGCAAGCGCCACTACGATCTCACCGTCGCCAGCATGCGCAAGCTGCAGGCGCTGGTCGCCTCAACCGGCGTCGAGGCCGATCTCAAGCTCGATGGCTATGTGGAGGCGATCCTCGATGAGGAGGATATCGCCGAGTACCGCGACTATGTGAAAACCGCCAATCGCCTCGGCATCCCGCTCCAGTACTGGAACGCCGATACCACAGAGGAAAAACTCGGCACCGACCGCTACGTGGGGGCGGTCTACGACCCCAATGGCGGTCAGGTACACGCCATGAAACTGGTCAATGCCCTGCGCAAGGCGGTAGAGCAGGCGGGCGTCACCATCTACGAGCAGAGCCCGGTGCTGGGGATCAAGGAGGGCAAGCAGATCGAGCTCAATGTGGCCGACAAGTACAAGGTGACCGCCGACAGCATAGTGCTGGCGACCAACGGCTATACCTCAAAACTTGGCTACTTCAGCGGCCGGGTCTTTCCGGTGCACGCCCAGAGCGCCGTCACCGAGCCGCTTACCAAAAAACAGCTGGCCGCCATCCAGTGGCAGAGTCGGGTGCCCTACTACGACACCCGCAACACCCTGTTCCATCTGGTGTTGACCCCGGATAACCGCATCGTCATCGGTGGCGGCAATGCCGAGTACGTCTTCAACGACGGCCTCAACTACAAGGGCGATCTTAACCGGGTCAGCGAAATGATGATGACCGAGCTGGTGACCCTCTATCCGGCCCTCAAGGGGATCAAATTTGAGCAGGTGTGGGACGGGGTTCTCGGCATGACCGGCGACAGCACTGAAGCGGTGGGGGTAATGGGGGAGCACAAGAACATCTACTACGCCCTCGGCTACAACGGCCACGGCATCAATCTCTCCTTCCTGTTTGGCGACATCGTGGCCAGCCTCTATCAGGGCAAGGAGCACCCCTGGTTCAACCATGCCGAGCAGAGTCTGCCGATGTGGCTGCCGCCAGAGCCGTTCAAGTCAATTGGCGTAAAATCTGCCCTGATGTACTACCAGTGGCAGGACAAGGGCTACAAGGAGTAGCGCCGAGCAAGAACTCGACGAGTAACAGACGAAGGCACGCCTCAGGGCGTGCCTTTCTGCAATACCGCCACATCGGCGTGGGGGAAGCTGAGTTCGGCCTGCCAGCGAGCGGCCAACACCTGAAACGATGCCTCGGCAAAGAAGACGATGTGGGTCGGGTCGTGGCGATAGCGCCAGTTTTTAAACCGCTCGTCACCGAGCACCCGCTGGGTTTGCAGCACCAGCAGGCCACCAGGCTTGAGGCAATCCCACAACTGCGCCAGCACCGTGCGCGGCTCAGCGATATGCTCGATCACCTCGGTACTGGTGATGAAGTCATACTGACGCGTCAGCAACTCGGGAAAATCTGCGTAGAACTTGTCATACCCCGCCATCTGGTAACCCGCCTCGCGCCCCATCGCCACCAGCGCCGGCCCCGGGCCACAGCCAAAGTCGAGGCCACTGGCAGGGGTTGGCACCCGCGCCAGCACCTCACCAAAAGCCCGCATCAGAAAGCTGCGATAACGGGGATCATCCACCCGGTTGTCGTGACCGTCATAGACCGCCTTCTCCGCCGCCTCATCCAGATGATCCGCCTCATCCAGCCAGACCAGCTCGCACGCGAGGCAGCGATGATAGCGCTTGCCCGCCACCGACAGGGGATAACTGCGATGGCTGGCACACAGGGGGCAGCTGACGGTGGATGACATGGCGGTTCCTCTTGGGGGCTTCCTGTTGGATAACAGCGGCGCAGATTGCCTGCCCGCTGCCTCGCTGACAACTTTTTTTGCTCCTTAAGGGTTTCTTAAGTTTGCCCTTTTACTCTCAAACCATCGCAAGAGAAGGAGTCACCCATGACCATCGAGATCCAGGCCCCCTACCGATTGCTGCTAGCCAAGTCCCCGCAGCAGGTCATGGCGCTGCAAACCTACATCCAGGCCGCCTACACCCTCGAGTTCAACGCCCGCATCCCCCATTTTCTCCCCTGCCTGCTGGGGCTCTACAGGGCGGACGGGACGCTGGTCGGTGCCTGTGGTCTCAATCATGCCAGTGAGGGGCCTCTCTATCTGGAACAGTATCTGGAGCAACCCATCGAGGCCGCCATCAACACCCGCCTCGGGGTCTATCCGGCACGCAACCGCATTATCGAAGTGGGCAATCTGGCCTGCAGCGAACCGGGCAATGCCCGCCTGATGTTTGCGGCGCTGTGTCGTCTGCTGTGTGAAAACGCCCTCGACTACGTGGTCTTTACCGGCACCGCCAAGCTGCGCAACAGCTTTGCCCGCCTGCAACTCAACCCGGTGGAGCTGGCCCCCGCCCAGGCTCATCAGGTGGGGGCCGACGCCGACGCCTGGGGTGAGTACTACCGCTGCCAGCCCAAGGTGATGGTGGGGGATATCAATCAGGGGCGGGCAGTGCTCGCCCAGAGCAGCCTGCTGCTCAACCTGCTGGCCCCCATGCCAGTGCTTTTTACCGATGCAACCCTGACCAGTGAGAAAAGGTGCGCCCAATGAGCCTGTTCGACGCCATCGCCAAACATGCCCACGAGGATCCGCAATCCCCAGCGCTGCTGAGCAGCCAGCAGCGTCTCGACTACCACAGCCTCTGGCAGCAGATCCAGCATCTGGCAGACAAGCTGCAGCAAGCCGGTATCAAGCGTCTTGCCCTGCAACTGGACAACGGCTTGCCATGGGCGCTGATGGATCTGGCCTGCACCAAAGCCGGGATCGTGGTCATACCGGTGCCCCACTTCTTCAGCCTTGAGCAACAAGAGTGGCTGCTGGAGAGCAGCGGTGCCGATGCATTGGTCGGCCCCCATCATCAGGGGTGGCATGCCGCCGAGCAGCTCTCGCTGATCACCGGCGAACTGCCGCTCTGGCGCCGCAAACCGGCAAACCTCCCGGCATTGCCACAGGGTACCGCCAAGATCACCTACACCTCCGGCACCACGGGCCAGCCCAAAGGGGTCTGCCTATCGCTGGCCAGCATGATGGCGGTGTGCGAATCGCTGGCCGAGCGTGTCGCGCCAGCCAAGGTGGAAAAACACCTCACCCTGCTGCCGCTGGCCACCCTGCTTGAGAACCTCACCGGCCTCTATGTGCCGCTGCTGACCGGTGCCTGCAGCCGCATTCCGTCCCTCGGGGAGCTCGGTTTCAGCGGATCCAGTTCGCTCAATCCAGCCATGCTGGGGGAAGCGCTGCTGCGCTGGTCGACCCACAGTCTGGTGCTGGTGCCCGAACTGCTGCGTTTGTTGCTGGCGCTCTGCACCAGCACCCCGACGCTGGCCCAGCAGCTCAAGAGCCTGCGCTTTATTGCCGTCGGTGGCGGCAAAGTAGCACCCGACCTGATCAAACATGCCCGCCAGCTCAGCCTGCCGGTGTATGAGGGATATGGCCTCTCGGAGTGCGGCTCCGTAGTGGCGCTCAACAGCCCGGATGCTGACAAGCCCGGCAGCGTAGGCCGCCCCCTGCCCCACTGTCAGGTCACCATCGCCTGCGACGGCGAAATTATGGTGAGCGGCAGTGCCATGCTGGGCTATCTCGGCAGCAACGAACCGACTCCCGAACAGATCGCCACCGGCGATCTGGGTCATCTCGATGAAGAAGGCTACCTCCATATCACCGGGCGCAAGAAGAATGTCCAGATCACCGCCTTTGGCCGCAACTTCTCGCCAGAGTGGGTGGAAGCCGAGGCCCAGCTCTGCCCCGCCATCGCCCGCATCGTGGTCTTTGGCGATGGTCAGCCCGCCAACGTGGCGCTGATCCAGCCCCTGCCGGGCAAAGAGGCGGATCTGCCCCGCCAGATCGCCGGTCTGAATCAGCGGCTGCCCGATTATGCCCGGCTGCACCACTGGTTGCCGGTGGCGCTGGATCAACATCCCGGCCTGCTGACCGCCAACGGGCGCCCCCGTCGCAACGAGATTTACCAACACTTTTCCCGGCAAATCAGCCAATGCCTTACAGGAGAATCGTCATGAGCTTCTACCAGACTCTGCAACAAGCCACTGCTCAGGAGCGTGAGCATCTGTTCAACGCCCCCATTATCGAAGCCTGTCGCCGTGGCGATATCAGCCGTGACACCTATCTCGCCTTTCTGGCGCAGGCTTACTACCACGTGCGCCACACAGTTCCACTCCTGATGGCAACCGGCGGCAAGCTGGGTCAGGAGTACGAGTGGGTGCGCGGCGCCATTGCCGAGTACATCGACGAGGAGTATGGCCATCAGGAGTGGATCCTCAACGATATCCGCGCCTGTGGCGGTGATGCCGAGGCGGTGCGCCACGGCCAGCCGGGGCTGCCCATCGAGCTGATGGTTGCCTTCCTCTATGACCAGATCCAGCGCGGCAACCCCATGGGCTTCTTCGGCATGGTACAGGTGCTGGAAGGCACCAGCGTGGCCATCGCCCTCACCATCGCCGACCAGCTGAAAAAGGGACTCGGCCTGCCCCCGCAGGCGATGAGCTACCTGAGTTCCCACGGCGCCCTGGATCAGGAGCACCTCAAGTTCTTTGAATCCCTGATGGATCGGGTCGAGAGCCCGGCGGATCAAGCCGCCATCATCCACGGGGCCAAGGTGGTTTATCGCCTCTATGGCGAGATGCTCTACAACCTCACCGCCACACCGTAAGTCGGCAGCAGACAGCAAAAAGGGAATCCATACCATGAACCTTGAAGGGAAACTCGTGCTGCTCACCGGCGCCAGCGGTGGTATAGGTGAGGAGCTGGCACAGGAGCTGGCGGCCCAGGGGGCACACCTGCTACTGCACGGACGTCGCGGCCCGGCACTGGAGCGGCTGTGCAAGTCACTGCCCCACCCCGAGCGCCATCAGGTGGTGCTCGCCGACCTCGGCTCTGCGCAGGAGCGGGCCAAGCTGTTGCAACACCCGGCGCTGGAGGATGGGATCGACATCCTGATCAACAACGCTGGCTGCAACCAGTTTGCCTGGCTGGAAGATCAGAGCTTCGAGCAGGTGGAGCGCCAGCTGCTGCTCAATATCGAGGCGCCCATCCAGCTCACCCGTGCCCTGCTGCCAACCATGCGCAAGCCGGGGATCATCATGAACATGGGGTCGAGCCTGGGCAGCATCGGCTACCCCGGTTACAGCGTCTACTGCGCCAGCAAATTTGCCCTGCGCGGCTTTAGCGAAGCGCTGGGACGGGAGCTGGAGGGGAGCGGCATCAAGGTGCTGCATTTTGCCCCCCGCGCCACCCGCACCAAACTCAACTCCGAGGCCGCCTACGAGATGAATGCGGCGCTCGGCACCCAGACCGACAGCCCGCAGGAGGTGGCCGAAGAGGCGGTCATCGCCCTGTGCAACGAAACCCGCCGCAGCTGGCTCGGCTGGCCGGAAAAACTGTTCGTGCGGCTCAATGCCCTGCTGCCCGGCATCGTCGACAAGGCGCTGTCCAGACAGCTACCGATCATCAAACGTTATGCCCGTCATCTTCAGCCAGGGACGGCTGATGCCGGCGCCAACAGTGCGCCACAACCAGACTTGTCCCGCCCGATCCCGACCAAGAAGGAGCATTAATATGAACTTTTTCCGTCAATCAGTGACCTCTTGTGCCATCGCCATCCTGCTGGGGTCCTCCTCGGTCATGGCCGCGGATGATGCCCTCGTCCCCATCCAGCAACAGTGGGCCGTCTGCCAGTATCAACAGAGCGGCAAGGCGAAAGAGAGCTGCCTCGAAACCCTGAGCACCCAGGCCGAAGCGGCCAGCGCCAAGGAGCCCTTTCGCGCCGATCTGCTGATCTGGTCGGCCATCGTCAAGAGCACCTGGGCTGGCGCCAAGGGCGGGCTGGGAGCGCTGGGGCTGGTGAAAGAGGCCAAAGCCAAGCTGGAGCTTGCGCTCAAGCAGGATCCCAAGGCGCTGGACGGCTCTGCCTACACCAGTCTGGGCTCCCTCTACTATCAGGTGCCCGGGTGGCCGGTCGGCTTTGGCGATGACGAAAAGGCAGAGCAGCTGCTCAAGCAGGCGCTGGCCATCAATCCCGATGGCATCGATCCCAACTTCTTCTACGGTGACTTCCTGCTGGATCAGGGTCGCAAGACCGAGGCCAAAACCTACCTCGACAAGGCGCTGGCCGCCCCGGCCCGCCCGGGTCGCGAAGTGGCCGACGAAGGGCGCAGAATGGAGATCCGCGATCGGCTGACCAAGCTATAAAACCCTGATGGATCAAAGAACTATTTAAACTCTGCCCACCAGCTTGCATACTGGTGGGCAGGGTTGTTTATGCCACGGCACGCCCTGGCGCTGAGCCAGATCGCCACACCCAACAAACAGGGAGAAAAGAATGCGGATCCTGCTGGTGGAAGATGATGTGATGCTGGGGGATGGTATGCAGGATGCACTGCGCCATAGCGGCTACACGGTGGACTGGCTGCAACAGGGGTTGCCCGCTCTGGCAGCCCTCAAGAGCGACGAGTTCGCCGCCCTGATCCTCGATCTCAACCTGCCCGACATCGATGGCCTCAGCCTGCTGCGCAAGTTGCGGCGTGAAGGACACCAGCTGCCGGTGCTGATCCTCACCGCCCGCGATGCGCTGGACGATCGAGTGGTCGGCCTCGATGCCGGCTCCGATGACTACATGGTCAAGCCCTTCGCCCTGCAGGAGCTCAACGCCCGCCTGCGCGCCCTGGTTCGTCGCAGCAAGGGGCAGGCTCAGGCGGTACTGGAGTATGGCGATATCCTTATCTATCCCGAATCCCAGCAGGTCACCTATCAGGGGGAGGCGGTCAAACTCACCCCCCATGAATACAAGTTGCTGCAGGAGCTGATCAGCCAGAGCGGCCGGGTGCTGAGCAAGGATCAGCTGCAACAGAGCCTCTACGGCTGGGATGAAGGCGCCGAGAGCAACGCGGTAGAGGTGCATATCCACCATCTGCGCAAGAAGTTCTACAGCGACCTCATCCGCAATATTCGCGGGGTAGGCTACATCATTCCCCAGCTCGAACAGCCAAGCCGGACACCCGCACGATGAAACGTCCGCGCTCCATTCGCCGCTTTCTGCTCACCGGTATCCTGACGCTGGTGAGCCTGAGTCTCACCATCAGTGCCTTTATCGGCTACATGGAGGCAAGCCACGAGATGGAGGAGCTGTTTGATGCCCGCCTCGCCCAGTCGGCCCGCATCACCAATCAGCTGCTGGCCCGCTATATGGCCCAGCAGGGGCAGTTGCCCGCCAACGGCACCGTCTATCAGGAGTGGGAGGCACAGAACCCCGATGAGTGGCAAAAAGACCCCAGCCTCAACCTGACCGGCGAGGATCGGGAGATCACCCCCTACGGCCACGAGTTCGAACGCAATCTCTACTTCCAGCTGCTCGATGAAAAAGGCGGCCTGCTGCTGCGCGCCCCCAGTGCCCCGGATCAGCCGCTGGTCACCCTGGCTATCGGCTTTGACACGGTCGAAAAAGATAATCACCAGTGGCGCACCTTCACCCTCTACAACCAGCAGGAGCAGACCTGGCTGGTGGTGGCCGAGCGGGACGACGAGCGCAGCGAACTGGCCAGCAAGATGGCCACCCTCACCATGCTGCCACTGCTGATCACCCTGCCCTTCCTGCTGGCCCTGCTCTGGTGGCTCATCACACGCGGGCTGGCCCCCTTGCGTCAGCTGGCCCAGGCCATCAGCGAACGTCACCCCGCCAACCTGAGCCCCCTCAGCCTCAAGACAAGCGCTCAGGAACTGACCCCCCTCACCAACGAGATCAACCGGCTAATGCAGGCGCTGGCGGAGACCATAGAGCGGGAGAAACAGTTCACCAACGAGGCGGCCCACGAGCTGCGCACCCCGCTGGCGGTGCTGCGGATCCACAGTGAAAATGCCCTTGCGGCCGATGATGACGCCAGCCGCCAGCAATCCCTGCACAAGATGCTGCAGGCCCTCGATCGCAGCGATCGGCTGATCCGCCAACTGCTGACCCAGGCCCGTATCGACAACCAGCAGGGGCTGGTATTGACCGAGCTGGAGATAGGCCACCTGCTGCAAGGCACCCTGGCTACGCTGGCTCCCATCGCGCTCAAGAAGGATCAGCAGCTGTCGCTGGAGTGTGAAGTACCGCAGCTGGTGGTAGGGCAGGCCACCCTGCTCGAGCTGCTGTTCAGTAATCTCATCGACAATGCGCTGCGCTACACCCAGCCGGAGGGCGAGATCAGGGTGCGGGTTCAGCGGGAGGGCAACCGGGTGAGGGTGGATGTGAGCGACAACGGCCCCGGCATTCCCGCCAGCGCCTTGCCCCGGCTGTATGAACGCTTCTTTCGGGTCAATCCCCAGCAAGGGGATGGCGTGGGTCTCGGCATGGCCATCGTCTCGCGTATCGCCCAGCTACACGGCGCCGATCTCGATGTCCACAACCGGCCGGAAGGGGGGCTGGAGGTGAGCGTGCTGCTCCCGCTGCCGCCGGCAAGATAAGCGATAAGTAAAGAGCCCGCGATGCGGGCTCTTTACTTTCAATCACAATCTGGCTGCACGGTAAAGGTTCGACTGGAGTCCACCGGGCCCAGCCCCGCCAGCAGACGTCGGCCCAGCAGCACCGGATAGATCATCTTGCTGCGATCCCGCAGGGTGAACCACTCCTCATACACCTTGTCCCCCAGACAGATGGACATGGTCACCGTTGGCCGCTGCTCCATTCCGCCCGCCCCGCGCACCGTCACGCTGCGCTCGACCCGCCGCTCGAACTGCTGCTTGACCAGTTTGCCGCTGTCGGCATCGGTCACCACCAGCATGAAGCGCACCCAGGGCTTGCCATCCCGTTTGAATCTGGTGATGGAGCGAGCATCGAGGGAAGAGGTGAGTGCCCCGGTGTCGAGTTTCATCTTCACCGCCACGCCGGTGGGCAAAATAAGTCCCTTCTCGATCCAGCCATAGCTGGTCGGGGTCTCAGCCAGCGCACTGCCACACAGTGTCAGCATCAGGGCGATCCCCACAATCATCTTGCCCATTTTACTGCCCTGCCTTGTCAATCCTGCGCCCAGATCTACCACAGTCCCATTGTGGGTCAATCCGATTTATTTCAGCTACTTGGATAATATCTGGCGGGTCAGGAGAGAGACGACAAAGAGTGGCCGAACGGCGGCCCAAGCGGGCGGGAATATCGTAGGAGAGCAAGGCACCGAACGGTGCTGGATGAAACTGGTGGTTAACCTCAGGTTGTGACGCCAAAGGCTACCACAAGGATTTACAAATTATCAGTCTTGTTCTGAAGGGATTTTTGCCTACACTGTTGTAAACCGGAGGGCCTGAAAACCACCGGTTTTTTTGCGCCTGCCGAAAATTTGCCACTGCAAAAGTGACTTTCAACAAGGCTCAATAAGGAATTTGTAATGCGTATCGAAGAAGACTTGAAGCTCGGTTTCAAGGATGTCCTGTTCCGCCCCAAGCGCTCTACTCTCAAGAGCCGTTCCCAAGTAAGCCTGACCCGTCAGTTCACCTTCAAACACACTCAGACCCAATGGCAAGGCGTACCCGTTATCGCCGCCAACATGGATACCGTCGGCAGCTTCGCCATGGCGCGCACGCTGGCCGGTTTCGAGATGATGACCGCGGTACACAAGCACTACAGCCTTGAGCAGTGGCAAGCTTTCGTCAACGAGACCGATCCGGCGCTGCTGGGCCATGTGATGGTCTCCACCGGCACCTCGGCTGAAGATTTCGCCAAGACCCGCCAAATCCTCGCCATGTCCGAAGCGCTGCGCTTCATCTGTGTCGATGTGGCCAACGGCTACTCCGAGCACTTCGTCGAGTTCGTGCGCAAAATTCGTGAAGCCTGCCCCAACCACGTCATTCTGGCGGGCAACGTGGTGACCGGCGAGATGGTCGAAGAGCTGATCCTCTCCGGCGCCGACATCGTCAAGGTCGGCATCGGCCCGGGCTCCGTCTGCACCACTCGCGTCAAGACCGGTGTCGGTTATCCGCAGCTCTCCGCCATCATCGAGTGTGCCGATGCGGCCCACGGCCTCGGCGGCCAGATCGTCGGTGACGGCGGCTGCACCTGCCCGGGCGACGTCGCCAAAGCCTTCGGCGGAGGCGCCGACTTCGTGATGCTGGGCGGCATGCTGGCAGCCCACGAAGAGTGCGGTGGCGAGATCGTCGATGTAGACGGCGAACCCTTCATGAAGTTCTACGGCATGAGCTCCTCCAGCGCCATGGACAAGCACGCCGGTGGCGTCGCCGAATACCGCGCCTCCGAGGGTAAAACCGTGCTGCTGCCCTACCGCGGCCCGGTCGAGAACGCCGTGCGCGACATTCTGGGCGGCGTGCGCTCCACCTGTACCTACGTGGGCGCCAGCCAGCTGAAAGAGCTCACCAAGCGCACCACCTTTATCCGGGTACGCGAGCAAGAGAACAACGTCTACGGCAAGGAGTAACCTGCCACAGACCGCCGTCACGCGCTGACGGTTAGAAGCCAGTCAACCGGTGTGCTACCCTGCGCACCGGTTTTTTTGCATTTGGAACCCCGCGCCATGACTACTCCCCTGCCCCCGTTTGACTGGGACATCTTCTGCTGCGTCGTCGACAACTTCGGCGACATCGGTGTCACCTGGCGACTCGCCCGCCAGCTAAAACGGGAGGGGAATATTGCGGCACATGGCAATAAGGTTCAGGTGCGGCTCTGGGTGGACGATCTGACAAGTTTCGCCCGCATCTGCCCCGGGCTCGACCCGGCGCAGGATGGCCAGTGGGTCGATGGCATCTATATCCAGCACTGGCATGAGACCCTGCCGACCGACATGACCCCGGCCAGAGTGGTGATCGAGGCCTTTGCCTGCGAACTGCCCGCCCCCTTCATTGAACGAATGGCTGAACTGATGGCAAGCCAACCCAAGCCCCCCTGCTGGATCAATCTGGAGTACCTCTCGGCGGAGAGCTGGGTCGAGGATTGCCACGGCCTCGCCTCGCCCCAGCGTGTTGGCAATAAAAGCCTCAACAAATACTTCTTCTTCCCGGGCTTTACCGCTAAAACCGGCGGCCTGTTGTGCGAACACGACCTCATCGCCGAACGGGAACAGTGGCAGCAAGATGATGCGGGACTGGCAGCCTACTGGGCCAGCCTCGGTTTGCCGCCCAGACAAGAGCACGAGCTGCGGGTCAGCCTCTTTACCTACGAGAGCGATGCGCTGCAAAGCCTGGTCGAGAGCTGGTGCCAGAGCGCCACACCCGTCACCCTGCTGCTGCCGCTGGGGCGCTCTCTCAACGATGTGCTCACCGGTGCCGGTCTGGCAGATGCCATCACCACCGCCCAAGCGGGGGATCTGCTCCACTCGGGCAACCTCACCATCAAGCTGCTGCCGATGACCGATCAGGCCGGTTACGATCGGCTGCTGTGGAGCTGCGATCTCAATCTGGTGCGCGGGGAGGACTCCTTCGTGCGGGCCCAGTGGGCCGCTCGCCCTTTCCTCTGGCATATCTACCAACAGGAGGAGGAGGCCCATCTGATCAAGCTGGAGCAGTTCCTCGACCACTATCTTGCTGATCTGCCTGCCGATTGCGGCCAATGGCTGCGCCGCTTCAATCTGGCTCTCAACCGTGGTGAAGATTGCCGCGAACTCTGGGCCCAATGGCCGCAATACAGCGCGATTTGGCTGCAACATGGGCGACTCTGGTCACAGAAGCTGCTCCGGGATGGGGATCTCGTCACGAGGTTGGTGAAATTTTTAGAAAGCCGTATATAATCTGGCAGTTTTTATCCGTCCGTTTCACGAACAGGAATTTTTTACATGAAAACCGCACAGGAAATCCGCGCTGGTAACGTAGTCATGATCGGCACCGAGCCGATGGTGGTCCAGAAGGCTGAATTCAACAAATCCGGCCGTAACTCCGCCGTGGTCAAAATGAAGCTGAAGGGCCTGCTGAACGGCAGCGCTACCGAGACCGTCTTCAAGGCCGACGACAAGCTGGACGTTGTTCAGCTGGAGCGTAAAGAGTGCACCTACTCCTACTTCTCCGACCCCCTGTATGTCTTTATGGACACCGAGTACAACCAGTACGACGTAGAGAAAGACAACCTGGGTGACGTGCTGAACTACCTGGTAGACGGCATGGAAGATCTGTGTGAAGTGACTTTCTACAACGAGAAAGCCATCTCCGTAGAACTGCCGACCACCATCGTGCGCGAAGTTGAGTACACCGAGCCGGCTGCCCGTGGCGACACCTCCGGTAAAGTGACCAAGCCTGCCCGTCTGAAAGGCACTACCTACGAGCTGGCTGTTGCCGCTTTCGTAGAGATCGGTGACAAGATCGAAATCGATACCCGCACCGGTGAATTCAAGCGTCGCGTCAACTAATTGACCGCTTTGAATTGATTGCAAAAAAGCGAGCCTCCGGCTCGCTTTTTTATTGTCTCCGAGTTGCCATCACATCGCCCGCCTTCAGAAAATCCCGCCGCCGCCGCTAACCCAGATAACCGGGGGAGCACACTATGGCCAGATTATCCTTATCACTGCTGTTATTGACCTTGCTGGCTGGCCATGTCGCGCAGGCGAGCGACGTTGCACCGCCCATCGCGGAGCCACTCCCCCTCGATCACTGGCAAGCAAGCGACTGGAAAGGGCAACCCGAAGCCACCCAGATCGAAAAGCAGACGGTGCTGTTCGCCAAACACGACAGTGAAACCTATCTAGGGCTCGCCATTTTACTGCCCGACTGGCAGCGCAGCGGCCAGCTGTGGCAACTGACTCGCGCCCTCGGCCGACTGGGCTTTGATACCCTGCTGCTGCTCCCCTCTCCCCAGCAGACCGAACTGGACCCAGCCGCCGAGAAAAAAGCGAAAAACAGCGATACATTTCGCAAACAGTTTGCCGAGCGGATCAGCAAGCTGGCGGATGCCAAGCTGCAGGAGGGGGGCTTCAAGCTGATCCTGGCGCAAGGCACCGGCGCCGCTTGGACTGCCAACCTTATCGCCAGCGAACAGTTACCCGCCCCCGACGCGCTGGTGCTGCTCGATGGCTTCTTCCCCAATCAGCAGAGCAATCAGACCTTGGCCAAACAGGTGGCTCAGGCGGCCATCCCCACACTCGATCTCTATCAGGAGGATGGCGGTCGCTGGCCACTGCTGGCCGCCGAGGCCCGCAAAAGCGAGAGCCGGCGCAGCAACAAGCTCAACTATCGCCCCTACGCCCTGCTGGAGCTGGAGGAGACCCCCACCCGCATTCAGGGCTGGCTCAACCATCTGGGCTGGCTCTAAACCGGCCGCTACCGTGGCGCAATAAAGCGCGCAAGCTCACATCTGCCGGATAAAGCCCCGCCATGACACAGCGGCAGGCTGGCCCTGACTGCATCCTCTTTGGCATCATGGCCTCTCGAACCTGAACAATGGCAGGAAGGCCCATGCAGCAGATTGTGTTTCTCGACAGCGATACCCTGGATGCGGGCATCACCCTGCATCATCCCGACTTTCCCCACCACTGGCAGAGTTATCCCAGCACGACCCCAGAACAGGTGGTCGAGCGGCTGAAAGATGCCAGCATCGCCATCATCAACAAAGTACGGATCGGCGCCGCCGAACTGGCCCAGTTGCCTGAGCTCAAACTCATCGCGCTCGCCGCAACCGGCAGCGACAACGTGGATCTGGAAGCGTGCCGCGCCGCCAACGTCGGGGTGTGCAATATCCGCAACTACTCGGGCCCCTCGGTGCCGGAGCACGCCATGGCGCTGATGCTGGCCCTGTCGCGCAACCTCTTCTGCTGGCGCCAGTCGCTGCTGGAGGGACGCTGGCAACAGAGCGGCCAGTTCTGCTTTTTCGACCACAACATCATGGATCTGCACGGCAAGCAGCTTGGCATCATCGGCAAAGGGACACTCGGTCAGGCGCTCGGCGAGCGGGCCAAAGGGATGGGGATGACAGTGCGTTACGCCCAGAGCCAGGTCGGCACCAGTCACGACGAGGATCGCCTACCCCTCGACGAGTTGCTGCAAAGTTCGGATGTGATCAGCCTGCACTGCCCGCTCACCCCCTACACCCGCAACCTCATTGGCAAGCGGGAGCTGGATCTGATGAAACCGGGCGCCCTGCTGATCAACGTCGGCCGCGGTGGGCTGGTGGATGAGGAGGCGCTGCTGCAAGCGCTGGCCAACGGCCGCCTCGGTGGCGCCGGTTTCGATGTGGCGAGCGTCGAACCCCCGCCCCCCGACCATCCCTTGATGAAGGCGCTGCAATACCCCCACTTCATTCTGACCCCCCATGTGGCCTGGGCCAGCGAGGAGTCGATGCAGCGACTGGCCGACCAGCTTATCGACAACATCAACGCCTTTGCCGCCGGTCGCCGCCAGCACCGGCTGGTGTAACCACACGAGCGAGTCACCGCAAAATCGAGTGACCACACCATGCAAAACGGGACCAACAGGCCCCGTTTGCATCTTCCGCACTCACTGCACACGCATCAATCGTCGTCATGCCATCTGTGCTTCTTATGCTTTTTGTACTTCTTGTGGTGCTTGTGATGGTGATGATCGTCGTCATCATCGTAATAGCGATCCTGGCTCTTATGACCATCGCCGGTCTTGGCACCGATGGCCGAACCGCTCGCCCCGCCGCCCCCGGCGCCGATCAGCTGACCGGTATCGCCACCGACACTCTTGCCGATGGCGGCACCACCCAGCGCCCCCACCGCGCCGCCAAGGGCCGCTTCATTCTTGTTGCCCTTGTTGGCCGTCGCAGCCCCACCGGCAGCACCGCCCAATGCAGCCCCCACCAACGCACCGGTATCACCCCCCAGCTCCTTGCCGATCATGGTGCCCGCCACACCACCTGCGCCGCCACCCAAAATGGTATTGAGGGTCTCGGAGGCGTGCACGGTCGTGCTGCCAGCCAGCAAGGCGCCCAGCAGTGCCAGTGCGCGAAGAGCACGCGAATTCATCTCCATGGGTACTCCTGTCAAACCTGATTAATATTCAGCGGCACTATACAAAGCGCCACGGGGTTCGCCAGCCAGCAGAAATGAGGGATGCGACAGTCAATGGCCGCACGGCTACTGCCAAAAATGGAAGAGTAAAATCAAGCGATTGAATTTAAAGATTAAAATCACCAAAAAGCCAAACTATTACGGCAGGGTGACCCACAATCTGGTTGTCGTGTCCCGGCACAGACCCGCCGCGCTGGGACAAAAGCTGTCAGTCAGCAGCCTCATCCGCCAGATGCCAGCAGTCCCGGCCAGCCTCCTTGCTACGATAAAGGGCTGCATCAGCACGCTCGAAGATGGGGTCGGCGACGGGTGAATGGCAGGCGCCGCCGATACTCAAGGTGACCTGTCCCTTGTGCTCACGCCACTGTTGATGTCGCACCACGTCAAGCAGACAACTGAGCTTCTCCGCCAGCTCATCCTGTGGCTGTTGCAGCAGAGCGGCAAACTCATCGCCCCCAATCCGGTAAACCGTGCTCACCCCCAGCACATCAGCAAGACAGTTGGCCACCCGACACAGCACCTGATCGCCGAAGGCATGACCCCGACTGTCATTGAGTCTTTTGAAGTGATCAATATCAAACAGCAGCAGCCAGAAGCGCTCCCCCCTCAGCTCCAGCGCGCTCTTGTGCTGCTCGAAGGCTCGCCGGTTCATGATACCGGTCAGAGGGTCCCGCAACAGCGCATCCTGCCCCTTGAGGAAGCTGGCCCTGACCTGATCGATCTCGTTCAAGCTGCGTCGCACAAACCAGGTATTGGCCTTGGTGATGGGGGGAGAACTCTCCAGATTGCGCACGATACCGGTCAGTGAACCCGACACCAGCGCCTGCTCCTGGCGGAAGATCCGCACCAGCAGACTCAGTGTGCAACACCAGATGGCAAACAGGGAGATCAATGGCAAAACCACCATCTGCAGCGCCTCATAGAGGCTGCTGCGAAACAGCACGGGCGGCAGATAGATATTGAGATCCCAGCCAATGTCCGCCAGCTCGCGCTTAAGGAAAGTGCCATGACACAACACATCCAGACCGAGCCACTGCTGGCCCTGATGCTGCTCGATGGGGTGATCTGCCAGCAGATCCATATTGCTGCCCACCACCAGCTGGCCGCTGTCGCGCAAGGTAAGATAAAGCGCAGCCTGATTGCCACCAACCGTCCGCTGTAGCGCCTGCTGCAGCGAGTCGAATGACATGTCGACCATCAGCAGCCCCAGCAGTTGCCCCTGATCGTCCCGCACCCGTTTGATCAGGCTGAGTATCAGTTTATTGGTATTGTATTCAGGATAGGGGCCAAACCAGACGAGCTCGTCGCCCGGCATGGTGGTCACCTGATACCAGGGTCGCAGCGCCGCCTGATAACCAGGGGGCGGTAGCCAGTCCGGGTAGCTGTCGATACGATCCGCGTTCAGGTTGTAAAAGTAGATGTAGTGGTTGCCTGGTTTGATCTTGTGCGCAATGGCCCAGATGGGGGAATCGGCCAGCCCGCCGCGAGCGATCTTCTCCTTGTCGAGCGAAGCCTCCAGCACTGCCAGTTGCCGCTCATTGACCTTCACCATCTCGTGGATCAGGGACGCTTCAACGGAGGATGCCATGTGGCCGAAGCCGGATACCGTCATGTCGATATCCCTCAGATAGCTGGCAATAGCCATGATGATCGTCACGATCAGGATCATCAAACCAATCAATGCAGAGAGGGGGACCAGCACATAGTAGCGTTTATTGAGATACGAACGGCTCACATCACATCCGAACCAAGAAAACATACGGGGATTGTGGGAGAGAAAAGAGAGTAAATCATTGATTAATATCACTTTCGCGCCCCTTAAATGACACTTCCAACACTAACGAAACGTCAAGGTTCGCAAACGAATATCAACTGACAGGAAAAACGCTAGTTACCCCGGGTTAACCCCGCTCTGCATCGTGGGTGTTATAGTCTATACCTGATTCGGCAGGCGCTGGACAAACCGTCCATCACCGGCTGCAACGCCAAGCAGAACAAGGAGATGTTATGAGCAGTCCGTTTATCGAACAGATCAAAGCACGTCGTACCATCTATGCCCTGGGCGACCAGGTGTCCCACACACCGGAGCAGCTGACGGCCCTGATCCAGGATGCCATCAGGCACAGCCCCTCCTCCTTCAACTCCCAGAGCTCCCGTGCCGTCATCCTGTTTGGCGCCCAGCACCACAAGCTGTGGGATATCGTCAAAGCCGAGCTGAAAAAGATTGTGCCGCCGGAGGCCTACGCCCAGAGTGAGGCCAAGGTAGATGGCAGCTTCCGCGCAGGCTTCGGTACCGTGCTGTTCTTCGAAGACACCGACGTCATCAAGGATCTGCAGCAAAAATTTGCCCTCTATGCCGACAACTTCCCCATCTGGTCGGAACATGCCACCGGCATCGCCCAGTTTGCGGTCTGGGCAACGCTGGCGCAGGAGAAAGTCGGTGCCTCCCTGCAGCACTACAACCCGCTGATCGACGAGGCGGTACGTAAGGAGTGGAACCTGCCCGCCAGCTGGCTGCTGCGCGCCCAGATGCCCTTTGGCAGCATCAAGCAACCGGCCGGCGACAAGACCTTTATCGACGACGCTACCCGTTTCCGCGTTTTCAAATAACCGTTGAGAAAGCAAAACGCCCCCGCATCTCGGGGGCGTTTTTATTGCGGCATACAGTGTTGATGGCGATGGTTCATACCGCAATCTGCGGTCGTAATACGCTCTATCCACCGCTCAGGCGAGCAGCGTCACCAGCAGAGATGTCTCTCCAGGTTCCACCTTCACCTCGCGCCAGTCGCGGATCACCGCCACCACCGCCGGATTGAGCGGCGCATCGCCCCCTACCTGCACCACGGTGCAACCTGCACGCTGGGCGCTCTCGATACCGGCTGGGGCATCCTCGAACACCAAGCAACGAGCGGGCGAGACGCCAAGCCGTTCAGCCCCCAGCAGATAGGGCTCGGGATCGGGCTTGCCATTGATCACAGCTTCGGCCCCCACCAGCAGGTTGGGCAGCGGCAAACCGGCACAACTCAGGCGATGGCGGGCAACCCGCTCACTGGCGGAGGTCACAATGGCCCAATGCTCTGGCGGCAAGCGGCGCAGCAACTCGCCAGCCCCAAAGATGGCGTCGCCACCGGTATGCAGCATCTCCAGCTCGTCGAGGCGCGCGGCCTCCCGCTCCACATCCAACTGCGGGGCCAACGCCCGGATCACCTCACGTGAGCGCATACCGTGGCACATAGCCAACACCGGCTCTGGGGCAAGCTGATGATGCTGGCACCAGAGCCGCCACACCTTCTCCACATCGCCGGTCGAGCAGACCAGGGTGCCATCCATATCGAGCAGCAGGGCGGATACCGACAGGGTGATCGTGTTCATGCCAGCACTCATACAGGCACCCCGGCCAGCTCGGGCAGAGAGTGCATCGGCAAAGGCCTGCTGCTGGGCGGCACGCTCATAACAGGCCAACGCCTGTTCTGCACTGCCAGCCCACACTTGCAAGGGGCCGACCACAAAACCCTGTTGCAGCAGGCTGGCGAGCAGCTCCCCCGTCTCCGGGGCCGCCAACGGCTGGGCTAGCACCAGCTTGCCCTTGATCAAAAACAGATAACGTTGAGTGGACATGATATGGCTCCTTATTCCGGTTCAGAGGAGGGCGATTCCCCCCTTGCCGAGCCATTAGAACAAGGCGATTAGATAATTTATAATCAATAGATCGCCACTTTGGATAACCAATTGGAATGAAATTTGACTTGAGGCAACTGCAGGCGTTTGTGACGCTGGCCGACACCGCCAACTACCGGGAAGCGGCCAGCCGCCTCTTTATCACCCAACCGGCCCTCACCAAGCAGATCCAGGGGCTGGAGCAGACACTGGGCTGCACCCTGTTCAAGCGGGGTCGCCACGGCGCCGAGCTGACAGCGCTCGGTGCCCAGCTGCTCACTCAGGCGAGTGCGCTGGTCGAGCACGGTCGGGAGTTCGAAAGCCATGCGCTGGCGGTGGCGAGCGGCGTGGCCGGTCGGCTCAAGATTGGCTTCGGCCTGTCGAGTTTCGCACTGGCCCCTGCGCTGGTGGCCCGCTTCAAACAGCAGGTCACGGACGTGATGGTCCATCTGCAGGATATGCCCTCCGCCATCCAGCAGGAGCAGCTGCTCTCCGGCCAGTTACAACTTGGCTTTATGCGCAGACCTCAGGTGCCGCAGTTACAGGAGCACAGATTGCTGATCGACCGACTGGTGCTGGCGGTGCCGACACGAATGACCGAACCAGACCCGGCCGCATTCGACGTCCAGCAGGCACTGACCAGTCAACCCCTGTTGCAGATGGTGGGCCACCGCTGCCCCGGTCTCAGCCAGCAGATCGCCGGTTTTCTCGGCGCCAATCGGCTGACCGGCATGGTTCAGGAGGCCGAAGATATCCAGACGCTGGTGGCGCTGGTCGCGGCGGGCATCGGCAACGCCATCCTGCCACGCAGCGTCAGCTTTATCGCAGGGCCCGATGTCACCCTCTATCCCCTCTCAGGCCCCAGCTCCGAGTGGGAGGTCAGCATGGTATGGAATCCGGACTTTGCCGACCCCATCCGGGATCACTTCGTCAGGCAGGTGATCGCCAGCCATCCCCTGCCGGTGTCGGCCACGCCCGAGCGCTGAAATCAACGCACGCTGTTAGCTAACATCGTGCCACGTCAAAACAGTGCGCCCCCATCAAGGGGGCGCATGCAGAACAAAAGCGGCAATGCGGTTCAACAGCTGGCGCAGTGGCTACGGTTTTTACCCGCCCCCTTGGCGCAATAAAGCGCCGCATCGGCCGCAGCCAGCAACGCCCCTTCCCCCTCCAGCAGTTGCTCTGCCGTGTAGGTAGCAATGCCAATGCTGGCGCTAAGCTGAATATTATTTGCCACCACGATGTCGAGATCGTTGATGGCTTGGCGGATTTCCTCCGCAATCCGCTGGGCCGTATTTTGGTCGGTATTGCCGAGGATCAGGGCAAATTCGTCACCACCAAAACGGCAGGGCAGATCCGCCGGACGCTGGCAGAAGGATTGCAGAAGATGGCCCACCAGCTGGAGCGAGCCATCTCCCATCTGATGACCAAGATGGTCATTGCACGCCTTGAAGTTATCCAGATCCAGCATGATGAGGGAGAGCGGGGTATGTTCCCGCATGCTGCGCCGCCACTCGTTATGCAAAAAACTGTTGAACAGCCGCCGATTAGCCAGTCCGGTCAAAGGATCGTGGAGGGAGAGGCTTTCCACTTCCAGCTCCAGCAGCTTGCGCTCGGTGATATTGATATGGGCGATGGAAAAATATTCGGCATCAAGACCGGGGACCGGCGCGACTCGCATCATAAACCAGCGCTGGGTGTCGGGGCTGTGGCAGGGGTATTCCAGATAGAACTTCTCCTGCTGATGACGGATAACCCGGAGGATCCCCTCCACGGCAGCCAATCCAGAGGGCTCGGCTTCAGCGTCACAAGCCCCCATATAATTGACCCCAATCCAGTTATATCCCTTGGGCATGCCGTTTTGCTCGGCAAACAGATCCCAGGCGAGATTGGTGTAATGGATCACGCCATCCCGATCTATCACCGATATCTGGTCTTCCAGCGAATCCAGCAGCGCAGCCAGATGATGGGCTCGCTCGGCGAAGTGACTCTGCCGCTTCTGTATATCATCCGCCATGGTGGCCATCCTGTGGCAAAAGTGGCATACCGCCATCTATTAACAATTGAGTCAGCAGATAGAGTAAAGCACCCCATTCCCACTTAGCCAACTGAGACCAAATTTCACCATCGAACACCATCCGGCAAGGTTTCAGGCCAGTTTCCCTGTTCCGGATAACAAGAGCACATCATGAGCATATGTATTTGATAAGTCACATTTAATGACCACACCACTGATTTTCGCAAGGGATGCCATCGCCCTCTCCATCCATTTTGGTGTTCGGGCAATGTTGCAAAAACCAGATTGCCTCCTCGCAGGAGGTCATCTGGGAACAATGCTGCCGACCATCACACTGGCGAATAAAGGTCGTTGCCTGTGGCGTGCTGACCTCCTCCTGATTGAAAGAGGAGACCGGCAATGGCGCCATCGACTCGGCCGAGAAACGGGTATAGATGGAAAAAAGGCCGACGAGCACCAGCAGGGGGATCAATTTGCCACTCCAGCTGCTCTTGCGACGTCGATAGGGGTTACTCCGCTCTCTGGTAGAAGTGGGTCGTGGCGGCTGACTTACCGCCCGAAATGATGGCGCCGCCGATGATGCGGCCGAGGGCACGGCATCCGCCAACGTGAGCGGGCGATCGGGGAAAAAGACCTGTAACGCCCTTGGCTTGCCATCCTGGCCACTACCGATCAGATAGGTGACACGCTCCCCCGGCTCTGGCACCCGGCCATCTGATTGCAGCGCCGTAACATGCACAAACAGCCCCGCACTGCGTGATCCATTGGTTGCCTGCTCGGCGCCATTTTGCTCCGGCGTAATAAATCCAAAGCCGCGCGCCTCGTTCCAGCTCGCGATCCGTCCCTGATAACGCATCTGTCCATCCTTGTTGTTATCCATGTGAGCACTATCTTGCCCGACAATCATGTTGCCCAAAAGTGCTGCGGCCCGACAGGGGGCCGCAGAGTCAATCTCAAAACGGTGATCGGGTGCAGCCTGCGTTAAGGATCAAGCCAGCCGGGACACCTTGATGATCTCGGCGATGCGACCCAGCATCCGCAGCGAGGTGTGATGCTCAGTGGCATCTGCGGCGGCGCAGGCATCCTCCAGAATGGTGATGGCGTAGTCGCGATCGTGACCATCCCGCGCTGCCGCCTGAATGGCCCAGCTAGTGCTCACCCCGCACAGATAGAGGTGGTCGATGTGATTGGCCCGCAGCGCAGGCTCCAGCGCCGTGCCATAGAAGGGACTGACCCTGGGCTTGGTCAGCACCAGATCGCCGGGCGGCACATCCAGATCCGGATGAAAGTCGGTGCCGCTGTCAGCCAAAGAGAGCGCCCCCAACTGGTGAGTGCGACCAAACATGGGAGACCCCTTGGGCTGCAGTTGATAGCCGCCGTCAAAGCCCACCTTGATCAGCACAACCAGCCATGAGCGCGGGCATGGGCCAGCGCCTGATTGGCATGCGCAATGGCATCCTGCTCCACCACGTGGGCTGCGGAGGCGGCAATGCGCCCGTCGGGGTGGGCGATGTCGTTGATAAAATCGATCACCAGCAGTGCCTTGTTCATCACCTTTGCTCCTTCGCGCATTCAGCCCGTGCTATCTGGTTTCTACCTGTCAAACCAGCCCCAGTGCATAGCGCAGCGCCATCTCCTTTAAGGGGCCAGCTTTATCCGCCAGATTGAGGGCCAGATTGCGGGCCAGCTTGAGGGGGCCAATCTCGTTGCTGAATACCCCGTAGAAGAGATCCATTCCCGACTGCATCAGCAGGTTGTCGGGGCGACGGCGCCGCTCGTAACGCTCGGCCAACGCCAGTTGATGCCAGTCGGCGCCAGCTCCTTGCAGCAGATCAGCCCAGCAGGCTACATCCTTGAAGCCGAGGTTGACCCCCTGCCCCGCCAACGGGTTGATGGTGTGGGCAGCATCGCCAAGCAACACCACCCGACCGGCGTGATAGTCGTTGGCGTGGCGGCGCACCAGCGGGAAGCTCCCCTTGCCGGTGACGGTAAATCCGCCGAGCCGGCTTGGGAAGTGGCGACGCACCTCGGCGGCAAGCCCTTCGTTGCTCATGGCTGCCAGCGCCCGGATCCGGGCCGGGCTGTCATACCACACCAGAGAGCCGTGCTGGCCTGGTAGTGGCAGGAAGGCGCGCGGGCCGCTTGGGGTGAACTGCTGCCAAGTGATATCTTCCTGCGCAAAGTCGGTGTCGATATTGATCAGCATGCAGTGCTGGCGGTACTCGAAGCGCGATACGCCGATACCCGCCAGCTTGCGGGTGTGGGATTCGGCACCATCGCAAGCCAGCACCCAGCGGGCCGCCAGCTCGGTGTCATCGTCCAGAGTCAGCACAGCTTCATCTGCACTCTGGCGCAGGCTGGTCACCGCCGCCGGGGTGTGGGTCTGGATGGTGGGGAAATCCTCCATCCGTTTGAGCAGGGCGAGCTGCACCAGCCGGTTTTCGATGATGTAGCCGAGCTGGGGCAGACCGAGATCGGCGGAATTGAAGCGGGTGGCAAAACCGTCCAGCTCCCAGGTCTCCAGCCGGCGGTAGGGGCAGAGCCGCATCTGCTGCAGATGGTGCCAGGCACCGGCCTGCTCCAGCAGCGCCACCGAGGCCTGACTGATGGCGGAGACCCGCAGATCCAGCGGCTGCTCCGGCGCGTAATGCTCCGGCAGTTGGGTCTCGATGACCCGCACCGAGAGGCCCTGAGCTGCCAGCAGGCAGGCGGTGGCGGCGCCCACCATACCGGCGCCGACGATGGCGATATCACACTGTTCCATACATTTAT
Source organism: Aeromonas sp. R4-1 (assembly GCF_040908325.1). Taxonomy (NCBI): domain Bacteria; kingdom Pseudomonadati; phylum Pseudomonadota; class Gammaproteobacteria; order Aeromonadales; family Aeromonadaceae; genus Aeromonas; species Aeromonas sp. R4-1. The sequence goes on along the minus strand of NZ_JBFODM010000074.1, from coordinate 49,606 downwards.
TCCTGAAAGGGTGCGTCCGGCGACAGCGCCCGGACGTGAACCGGATGGCTGCATGATAGCGCAAGGGCGACTGATAAACAGTGAGACAAACGGGGAATTGCTGCGTCAAATCAAGGAGAAAGCTTATTGAGCTTGCTGGCAACAGGTATCGGGTGAGCACCATTGCCAGCTGGATATTAGCTAGGCAGTATCCAGATTGCGGAGTAAAATGCGCGGTCCTTTGACCATGCCGATTTCAAAACAAGTCAAGAGAAGCAATGAGCAAGAAACTTCACATTAAAACCTGGGGTTGCCAGATGAACGAGTATGACTCGTCCAAAATGGCCGACCTGTTGGATGCCAGCAATGGCTACACCCTTACCGAAGAGCCCGAAGAGGCAGATGTCTTGCTGCTGAATACCTGCTCCATCCGCGAAAAGGCGCAGGAGAAGGTGTTCCACCAGCTGGGACGCTGGAAAAAGCTCAAGGCCAACAAGCCCGGTCTGGTGATCGGCGTGGGTGGCTGTGTTGCCTCTCAGGAGGGCGATGCCATCCGCCAGCGCGCTCCCTATGTGGATATCGTGTTCGGCCCGCAGACCCTGCATCGCCTGCCCGCCATGATCAAGGAAGTGCAAGAGGGCCGTGGTGCCCAGGTTGATATCGCCTTCCCCGAGATCGAAAAATTCGACAGCCTGCCCGAACCGCGCGCCGAAGGGGCCACCGCGTTCGTCTCCATCATGGAAGGCTGCTCCAAATACTGTACTTACTGCGTGGTGCCCTACACCCGCGGCGAGGAGGTGAGCCGACCGCTGGACGACGTGCTCTACGAAATCGCCCAGCTCGCCCAGCAGGGCGTGCGCGAAGTGAACCTGCTCGGCCAGAACGTCAACGCCTACCGCGGCCCGACCTTTGATGGCGGCATCTGCACCTTCGCCGAGTTGCTGCGTCTGGTGGCCGCCATCGACGGTATCGATCGCATTCGCTACACCACCAGCCACCCGATCGAGTTCACCGACGACATCATCGAAGTCTACAAAGACACCCCGGAAGTAGTCAGCTTCCTGCACCTGCCGGTGCAGAGCGGCTCCGACCGTATTCTGACAATGATGAAGCGCCCGCACACCATCCTGGAGTACAAATCCAAGATCCGTCGCCTGCGTGCCGCCCGTCCCGACATCACCATCAGCTCCGACTTCATCGTTGGCTTCCCGAACGAGACGGACGAAGACTTTGAAGCGACCATGAAGCTGATCGAGGATGTGGGTTTCGACATGAGCTTCAGCTTCATCTTCAGTCCGCGCCCCGGTACGCCGGCCGCCGACATGCCCGACGATGTCGACATGGAAGTGAAGAAAGCCCGTCTGGCCCGCCTGCAGCACGTCATCAACAACCAAGCGATGCAGATTGGCCGCGCCATGCTGGGCACCACCCAGCGCATCCTGGTGGAAGGGCCCTCCAAGCTCGACCCGATGCAGCTGTGTGGCCGCACCGAGAACAACCGGGTAGTCAACTTCGAAGGCCAGCACACCCTGATCGGCGGCTTTGCCGACGTGGAGATCACCGAGGTACGTCCCAACTCCCTGCGCGGCAAGTTCATCCGCGGCGAAAGCGAGATGAACCTGCGGATCGCCACCGCCCCGAGCGAAATCCTGGCCCGTCGCCCGGATAACGTACCGGACGAGCTGGGCGTTGCCGCCTTCACTCCCCATTAATCCCCTCCTCCCCATGCGCCCGGCGGATGGGGAACGCCTTGAGACGAGGATATTTTGAGCCGACACATCTCGACCCTGAATCTGCATCTGGAGCCCGCCGACAACCAGCGCCTTGCCAGCCTGTGCGGCCCCTTCGATGACAATATCAAGCAGCTGGAGCGCCGCCTCGGCGTCGAGATCAGCTACCGTGACAGCCACTTCCAGTTGGTGGGCAAACCGGCCCAGCTGGATGCCGCCGCCGTCATCCTCAAGCACCTCTATGTGGAAACCCAGCCCCTCAAGGGTGGCAAGGTGACCGATATCACCCCCGACATGGTCCATCTGGCCATTCAGGAGTCGCGGGTGCTGGAGCAGGATGACGAACCGGCGCCGAGCATCCCCTATGGCAAGGAGGTGACGGTCAAGACCAAGCGCGGTCTCATCAAGCCACGCAGCCCCAATCAGGCTCAGTACATTGCCAACATCGTGCGCCACGATATCTGCTTCGGCATAGGCCCAGCCGGTACCGGCAAGACCTATCTGGCGGTCGCGGCAGCCGTGGATGCACTGGAGCGTCAGGAAATTCGCCGCATTCTGCTGACCCGCCCAGCGGTGGAAGCAGGCGAGAAGCTGGGCTTCCTGCCCGGCGATCTCTCCCAGAAGGTGGATCCTTACCTGCGCCCCCTCTACGACGCCCTGTTCGAGATGCTGGGCTTTGAGCGGGTCGAGAAGCTGATGGAGCGCAATATCATCGAGGTGGCGCCGCTCGCCTATATGCGCGGAAGAACCCTCAATGACGCCTTTATCATTCTCGATGAGGCCCAGAACACCACCACCGAGCAGATGAAGATGTTCCTCACCCGCATCGGCTTCAACTCTAAGGCCGTGGTCACCGGCGACATCACCCAGGTAGACCTGCCGCGCAACGCCAAATCCGGCCTGCGCCACGCGCTGGAAGTGCTGCCAAAGGTCGATGGTCTGTCGTTCAACTTCTTCGAGTCCAAAGACGTGGTGCGCCACCCGGTGGTGGCCCGTATCGTGCAGGCTTACGAGGCATTCGATGCCAAACAGGCAACCGAGAAGGTGGCCGGCCAAACAAACTCCAGCAAAGAGAGTGAGCAATGAGCGTAACCCTGGATCTGCAACTGGCCAGTGCCAGCACTGACGGCCTGCCCACCGAAGCCCAGCTGCAAGGCTGGCTCGACGGCACCATTCTCGGCTTCCAGCAGGAGGCTGAAGTGACGGTGCGCATCGTCGACGAGGCGGAGAGCAACGAACTCAACCTCACCTATCGCGGCAAGGACAAGCCCACCAACGTGCTCTCCTTCCCGTTCGAGGCGCCACCCGGTCTGGAGCTGCCGCTGCTCGGCGATCTGGTGATCTGCCGTCAGGTGGTAGAGCGCGAGGCCGAGGAGCAGGGCAAGCCCCTCATGGCCCACTGGGCCCACATGGTTGTGCACGGCAGTCTGCATCTGCTAGGTTATGACCATATCGAGGATGAGGAAGCCGAAGAGATGGAAGCGCTTGAGCGCGACATCATGCAGGAGCTCGGTTTTGCCGATCCTTATCTGAACGACGAAGAGTAAAACGCCGGACGGTCATCGACTTGAAACAGCATATGGCCATCCTTATATAACCCGAACTATTTCAAGTGTGTTCATACGAGTAACCAAGAGAGAAAATGACCGACGATCACCCTAGTACCGGCTCGCCGAAGAAAACCTGGCTCGACAAACTCAGCCAACTCTTCCAGGGCGAGCCAAAAGACCGCAATGATTTGGTAGACGTGATAGCCGATGCCGAAGAGCGCGACCTCATCGATCAGGATACCAAGGACATGATCGAGGGGGTGCTGGAGATCGCCGATCTTCGCGTGCGCGATATCATGATCCCCCGCTCCCAGATGGTGACCATCGAGAAGTCCCAACCGGTGGATGCGATCCTGCCAGTGATCATCGAGTCCGGTCACTCCCGCTTCCCGGTGATCAACGAGGACAAGGATCATGTGGAGGGCATACTGCTCGCCAAGGATCTGCTCCCCTTCGGGTTTGGCGGCCATCACGCCAGCGAGCCGCTGCAGCTCGAGAAAATCTTGCGCCCCACGGTGATCGTGCCTGAAAGCAAACGGGTTGACCGTCTCCTCAAGGAGTTCCGTGAAGAGCGCTACCACATGGCCATCGTGGTCGACGAATTTGGTGGCGTCTCCGGTCTGGTGACAATCGAAGACATACTGGAACTGATCGTTGGCGAGATCGACGACGAGTTTGACGACATCGAGGATGAGCCGGACGAAATCCGCCGCCTCAGCAAGCGGGTCTTCTCCATCAGCGCCCTGACCGAGATCGAGGATTTCAACGACTTCTTCGGCACCAAATTCAGCGATGAAGAGGTGGATACTGTGGGTGGTCTGGTAATGCACGCCTTCAGCCACTTGCCAAAGAAGGGCGAGGAGATTGAGCTGGACGGCTACCTGTTCAAGGTGATGCATGCCGACCGGCGCCGTCTGCAGCAACTGCAGGTGAAGATCCCCGAACACCACGCGGCGGCGCAATCCGAGCCGCAATAGGCAGCTCTGCTCGATGTGTGAAACAACGCCCCGACCTCGGGGCGTTGTGCTCTCTGCCACCGGCATCGAGGCTCGCCGTTGCCACGCTTACAGGTTAAGATACCGGCCATTCGACCCCAGTTGCACACCAAGACGAGCACCATCGCCCGTGAGAATATCCCCTGTTACTTCCAAAATTCTGTTAAGCCTTAGCGCGCTGGCCTCTGGCGCCATCGCCGTGCTGGCCTTCTCCCCCTTCGGCTACTGGCCGCTGGTGATCCCCTCCCTGCTTGGCCTCTACGCTCTGCTGGACAAAGCCACGCCGAAACAGGCTGCCTGGCGCGGTTTTGGCTACGCTATGGGACTCTTTTTGCCGGGCCTGTGGTGGATCCACGTCAGCATGACCGAGTTTGGTGGCATCCCGCTGCCGGTCGCCTTTGTGCTGCTGGCCGGGCTCTCCGCCTATCTGGCCCTCTACCCGACGCTCGCCTGCTGGGTCTTTGCCCGCTTTTTTGGCGGCCGTCACTGGAGCCGCTGGCTGCTCGCCTTCCCGGCCCTCTGGTTGGTGGCTGACTGGCTGCGCGGCTGGGTGATGACCGGCTTCCCCTGGCTCTGGTTTGGCTACAGCCAGATCGACGGCCCCCTCAAGGGCTTTGCCCCCATTCTCGGGGTACAGGGCATCACCCTTGCTCTGCTGTTCTCCGCTTCCGCTATCTGGCTGGTGTGGAAGTCCCGCTCCCCTCTCTGGCTGGCGGTGCCTGCCATGCTGGTGGCCGGTGCTCACGGTCTGATGCAGCTCAACTGGGTGACCCGTGGCGAGCCGGTCAAGGTGGCACTGGTGCAGGGCAATATCGCCCAGTCCCTCAAGTGGGATCCGGAGGCGCTGGCCCCCACGGTGCGCACCTATCAGGACTTGAGCCGCGAGAATCAGGATGCCGACATCATCGTCTGGCCGGAATCGGCGATCCCGGCCATCGAGAAGGCGATGGGCCCCTATCTGGAGAATCTGGACAAGGCGATGAAGGTGAACGATACCGGCCTGCTGGCTGGGATCATTCACTACGACGAGCAGCAACAGCGCTTCTACAATACCGTGCTCGGCATGGGGGTGCAGGATGCGGATGGCAAGGAGTCCTACTTCTACAACCACCCCAACCGCTACAACAAGTACCACCTGCTGCCCATCGGCGAGTTCGTGCCATTTGAAGATCTGTTGCGCCCCATCGCCCCCTTCTTCAACCTGCCGATGTCCTCCTTCAGCCGGGGTGACGAAGTGCAGCCCAACCTGATCGCCAAGGGGCTCAAGTTTGCCGCCGCCATCTGCTACGAGATCATCTTCCCGGAGGAGGTACGCCGCAACGTCAATGCCGATACCGACTTCCTGCTGACCGTCTCCAACGATGCCTGGTTCGGCACCAGCATCGGTCCCTGGCAGCATATGGAGATCGCCCGGATGCGCGCGCTGGAGCTGGCTCGTCCGCTGCTGCGGGACACCAACACCGGCATCACTATCGTCACCGAGATCGACGGCAGCATCATCGGCCAGATCCCGCAGTTTGAAGCGGGCGTGCTGCGCAGCGAGGTACGTCCCGCCCACGGCGAGACCCCCTACATGCGCTTTGGCAGCTGGCCCCTCTATGGCCTGACCGTACTGCTGCTGGGTCTGGCGCTGGCGCTGCGCCCCAAGGCCCACCCCTGGGCCCGCGAGCTGTAATGGCCATCCACCATCCCTGATAAACAACGAGGCGCCCGCAGGCGCCTCGTTTTTTTACGACAGCTAATCACGCATCTTTTTGCAGGCAGCAGATCACATAGCCGTAACTGCCCAGATATTGGCGGTGGATGGCCACTTCCCGACTCAAGTCCTGCCAGGCGGGGCTCTCCCCCAGCTCGTCTCGATAGCGCACCAGATTGACCTCGATAGGGTCCAGATAGTTGTTCCAGGCGCTCATCGGCAAGGGAGTGTGTGACAGGCAGCGGTAGCCTGCCGCTTGTACCGTCTCAAGCAGGCCCGCCAGCGTCTGCAAGGCGGGATAATCCTGCTGCCAGAATGCCAATGCCTCCTCGGGCGGGTTATCGGTCAGCCAGACCGCATCACTCAGCACGATGCAAGCCTGTGGGCTCGCAAGCAGCGGACGCCACGCCTTCAGTGCATTGGCAACCCCCATCACGTAAGCGCTCCCCTCTGCCCAGATGAGGTCGGCCGGGGCCAGATCGTCCGGCAGTGCCGCCATGTTGGCGCAGAGGGTGGAGACATGCTCAAAGCCTGCTGCACGGGCGGAGTGCGCCACGGCGGCCAGCGCCTCCTCTTCCAGATCGATGGCCACAATGGCGGCATCGGTCACCTGAGCCAGCGCCATGGTCGAGGCACCGCGCCCGCAGCCCATGTCGAGGATCCGGCGCGGCCGAATGGGCAAGGCGGCAAACTGCTGCTGGGTGAAGGCGCGATCCCCCGGCCCCCAGTAACTCATGCCATCCAGCAGCTGGATAAAGTCTTTGATGTAACGCTCATGTTCATTCATATCTTTGCTCAACCATTGCAAGTGGTAGCGATCTTTCTCGCTAAAACCCTGTTTCATCACCCACGCGAAGTAGGCCTCCGGTGCCTCGCGCTGCAGTTGCAGCTGCCAGGCCTTGAATTCCTCACCGGAGCGCGGGCGCAGCCCTGCCAGATCCGCCAACAGATCCCGGGCGCGCTGCATCCGCGCCAGCTCCTCATCCAGCTCCCTGACCCGGGCCTGCAATGCCGCCTGATCTATCTCGCCAGCCAGACAGGCGAGGCACTGCTTGAGGCTGAGACCACCTGCCTGCAGGGCCTGCACCATCTGCAGTCGCTGCAGATCCCCCTCGTCATAGTGGCGATAGCCGTTGGCGGCCCGGGTGCCGGCAATCACCCCCAGCTTCTCGTAATAGAGCAGGGTGGAGCGGGCGAGGCCGCAGCGGCGGGCCAGTTCGGATATTTTCATGGCAATCACTCACGGTGCGGGCCCTCAGGTGACCCGATAGAGACGAGCTTAAACTGTAAAGCTATAGACAGGTCAACGCCCTTTTCCAGAGATCCGCCAACAAAAACGGCCACCCGAGGGTGGCCGTTGTCAGCGATAGGGCTGCGATGCTCTTGACTCAGAGACCGGCTGCCTCCAGATGCTCCACCAGCAGCTGCACGCTGCGGTTGCCGCGCCACTCGTTGACGTCAAGCCGGTAGACAAGCCGCACCCGTTTGACCGTGGCATCGGGCCAGCGCTTGAGATCGACGCCAAAGGCGATGGCATCCACCGCGTGACCGGAATCGGTGGTCAGCATCATTTTGAGGTGTTTCTCCCCCACCAGCCGCTGCTGCACCAGCACGAACTCGCCGTCAAACAGCGGCTCGGGGAAGGCCTGACCCCAGGGGCCGGAGGCGCGAATCAGCTCCGCCAGCTCGATATTGAGCTCATCCGGCAACAACTCGCCATCGGTGAGCAGCACCCCGGTCAAGAGCTCCGGCGTCACCAGCTCGCTGATGACCGCCTCAAAGGCCCGACCAAACGCCTCAATGTTGGCCTTGGGCAGGGTCAACCCCGCCGCCATGGCATGGCCACCAAACTTGCCCATCAGGCCCGGGTGGCGGGTATCGAGCAGTTCCAGCGCATCGCGCAAGTGCACGCCGGGGATGGAGCGGCCGGAGCCCTTGAGCTCGCTCTCGCTGCTCTCGGCAAAGGCAATGACCGGGCGGTAGTACTTCTCCTTCACCTTGGAAGCCACCAGCCCCACCACCCCCTGATGCCACTCGTTGCGGTGCAGCACTATGCCCGACGGCACCTCGCCATCGCGAAACCGGATCTGCTCCAGAGTGGCGAGGGCCTCCTGCTGCATCCCCTGCTCGATCTCCTTGCGCTCCTGATTGAGGCTGTCCATCTCGGCCGCAAGCTGGCGCGCCAGATTGAGATCATCGCAGAGCAGACAGGCGACCCCGAGGGACATGTCATCGAGACGGCCCACCGCATTGAGGCGTGGCCCCAGTGCAAAACCGAGGTCGGCGGCGGTGAGGCGACGACCATCGCGGCCCGACACATCCACCAGCGCCTGAATGCCGGGGCGACAGCGCCCGGCCCGGATCCGCTGCAAGCCCTGATGGACCAAAATGCGGTTGTTGCCATCGAGCGCCACCACGTCGGCGACCGTGCCGAGGGCCACCAGATCGAGGTAATCCGCCACATTGGGGGCTCGCAACCCTTGCCGTTCGTACCAGCCGAGCTGACGCAGATGGGTGTTGAGGGCCGCCATCAGGTAGAAGGCTACCCCCACCCCGGCCAGCGACTTGGAGGGGAAATCGCAACCATGCTGGTTCGGGTTGACGATGGCATCGGCGTCAGGCAGCTCCTGACCCGGTAAATGGTGATCGGTAACCAGTACCTGCATGCCCGCCGCCTTGGCTGCCGCCACCCCGGCGATGCTGGAGATGCCGTTATCCACCGTGATCAGAAACTCGGCGCCGCGGGCCACCGCCAGCTCAACAATTTCGGGGGTGAGGCCGTAGCCAAACTCGAAGCGGTTGGGCACCAGAAAATCGATGTGGCGACCCCCCATGGCGCGCAGGGCCAGCACACACAGCGCCGAACTGGTGGCACCATCGCAGTCGAAGTCGCCGACAATCAGGATCCGTTTCTGGGCAATCAGGGCATCCGCCAGCAGCGGCACCGCCTGCTCCATCCCATAGAGGCGCTGGGGCGGCAACAGCTGGCTGGCGCTGCGCTCCAGCAGGGCGGGATCCTCTACGCCACGGCTGGCGAAGATTTGGCGAAGCAGAGGATGCAAAGTGGCAGGCAGATGGGAATCATCAACTCGCGGACGACGACGGATTTGCAGGGACATCAATATGATCCAGTATCTTGAGCAGCTGTTCGGGGCTCTGATACCCGCGCACCAGATCCCCGTCGGAGGAGACCCAGGCCGGCAGTACCTTGACCCCCAACCATTGGCTCAGGCCAATATTTTGGATAAGGGTCTCACTACATGCCGTTTGAGGCAAATAGGCTTTTAACGGATCATTTTGCAGCAGGGGATCGCTGCACCAGTCGGCGGCCCGCTCGGCGTGATCAATCACCGGATAGAGTGCCACGCTCACCCCGGATGCCTGCAGGTGTTGCAAGGTGCCGGAGAGCTGACGACGTTTGGCATCCTGCTCGCCGAGAAACAGTGCAACCCGGTGACGCTCATCACGGGCCTTGAGCACGATGGGGGCATGAGCCACCTGCGCCAGCCCAAGTCGGCGCTGCTCGCGCATACCCGAGATGGTCAGGTTCTTCATGTCGCGAGTCATATCCAGCATGACCCCCTGCACCACATAATCCCCTTTGGCATCGCTGTAGAGCACCCCCTGTGAGGTGCCCAGCATATACAACCCCGCAATCGGGGTCGGTTCAACCAGATAGACGGGAACCCCCAGCCGGGCCGTGATGGTCTGTTTCAAGGCTTGGGTATCCATCCCCGCTCTGGCAGCAAATGTGCACAAAAGCATCATTCCCAGTAGTAAATACTTCACTTGTTTACTCACGTGGTATGAATGAATCGACCCAGCAAACTACAGCAGCACAGCTCATCATTCAACCAGCTACTTACCAAAAAATTAATATCACTTTGTACCAAAAAAATGGCTCCCCCCGATTGCCAAGGACTCATAACGCCCGCAAGCTAGTCAGGACGACAGGAATAACGCGGCTTAGCCTCTGTTTTTCCTGACAAGAGTTCGCCCTTTGGTAAGGGTAATCAACGCGCTATCTTGTTTAATTTCGGAGGAAATAATGAGTCTGATTCAAGAGTTCAAAGCCTTTGCCGCCCGCGGCAACGTCATCGATATGGCGGTCGGTATCATCATTGGTGCCGCCTTCGGCAAAATTGTCTCCTCTTTTGTCGGTGACGTAATCATGCCGCCCATCGGCCTGATCCTGGGCGGCGTGGACTTCAGCGACCTGGCGGTCACTCTGAAGGCCGCAGAAGGTGCAACACCCGCCGTAGTTATCGCCTATGGTAAGTTCATCCAGACCATCATCGACTTTCTGATCATCTCTTTTGCCATCTTCATGGGACTGAAAGCCATCAACACCCTCAAGAAAAAGCAGGAAGAGGAAGCCGCCGCCCCGGCAGGCCCAACCAAGGATCAGGAGCTGCTGACCGAGATCCGTGATCTGCTGAAATCCCAGCAAGGGAAATAAGCGCCATCTCCTGTCGTGTAGAGATAAAAAACCGCCTGCTGGCGGTTTTTTGTTTTTGGGAGGCCAGCCACTCAAGCTCTGGGGTGATGCTCCCCGTGCAGCGCCTTGAGTCGCTCGTTGGCCACATGGGTGTAGATTTGGGTAGTGGAGAGATCCGCGTGACCCAGCAGCATCTGCACAACCCGCAGGTCTGCGCCGTGGTTGAGCAGATGGGTTGCAAAGGCGTGGCGCAAGGTATGGGGGGATAGCTCGCCGTTAATCCCGGCCCGCAGGGCATAGAGCTTGATGCGATGCCAGAAGGTCTGGCGAGTCATCATACGGGCCTGCTTGGAGGGAAATACCACATCCGAGCTGGTGCCCCCCAGCAGCAGGGTGCGGGCCTCCCGGTAGTAACGCTCCAGCCAGTGCATCGCCTCCTCGCCCATCGGCACCAGCCGCTCCTTGTTGCCCTTGCCCACTACGCGCACCAAGCCCTGACGCAAACTAACATGCTCGGCAGTGAGCCCCACCAGCTCGGAAACCCGCAGCCCGGTGGCGTAGAGCAGCTCCAGCATCGCCTTGTCCCGCAACTCCAGCGGGTCATCCACCAGCGGCGCACTCAGCAACGCATCCACCTCCGTTTCGCTTAAATCGGAGGGGAGTTTTTTCGGCAGCTTGGGCCCCCCCAGCAGCACGGTCGGATCATCGCTGCGCAGCTTCTCACGGTTGAGATACTGATAGAAACGGCGCAGGGCCGACAGGAAGCGGGCCGTACTGCTGGCCGCAAACTGGTGATCGACCCGCCAGGCGAGGTAGTGCTGGATCTCGTCCATCCCCGCCAGCAGCAGCGAGCTCCCCTGCTCGTCGAGCCAAAGGGAGAACTTCTCCAGATCGCTGCGATAGGAGCTGACCGTGTTGTCAGACAATCCCCGCTCCAGCCAGAGGGCATCGAGGAAGGGTTCAATCAGGGGATGGGGGTCAGGCTTGCTCATGGTGCGCTGCAATCAGGGGAAAGATGGCCCATTGTAACGCGCCAACTCCTTGGAAAGACAAGGCACTTTCATTGGAAAGGTAAGGCTCGTATGCCACGCCCCTTGCCGGGCGGTGAAGGTCGAATGGCAATCTGCTAGACTGGCGCCCTCCCCTTACGTTACCCATCGTGTTGCCAACATGGCGCTGCCCACACGAGCATGCGAGAACGCGCCAAAAGCAAGCGAGAAAGCGCCAACAGAGAGAAGAGCGATGAAGATTGGTCTGTTTTACGGTTCCACCACCTGCTACACCGAGATGGCTGCCGAGAAGATCCGCGCCCTCATCGGCCCCGAGCTGGTGGATATTCACAATATCAAGGATGTCTCCCTGCGCCGGATGGAGGATTACGAGATCCTGATCCTCGGCATCTCCACCTGGGATTTTGGCGAACTGCAGGAGGATTGGGAGTCCCGGTGGGAAGATATCGCCGATCTCCATCTGGAGGGACGCATCGTGGCCCTGTTTGGCCTCGGCGATCAGCTCGGTTATGGCGAATGGTTCCAGGACGCCCTCGGCATGCTGCACGCTCAGCTGGTGCCAAAAGGGGTCAAGCTGGTGGGCTACTGGCCCAACGAAGGGTACGAATTCGATGCCTCCAAGGCACTGATCGACGATGGCCGTCACTTCGTCGGGCTGGCCCTCGATGATGCCAACCAATATGACCAGACCGATCCGCGCATCGAGCAGTGGGTCGAGCAGATCCTGAGCGAAATTCACGCCCTGCTCTGATCTTTCCCACGTTTTGGCAAAACGACCCTGAGCGCCTGGCCCTGGCCGCCGGGCGCAGTTATCGCACCGATTTTCTCAATCGGTATCATCGCATGACGCTATAGCGACTTTTTTGTGCTGGTCTGCAACAATGGACTCGACATCCCATAACAATCAGAGCCGGATGTCGGAAGCAAACGGACAGACCAGAAAAGGATATTCTATGACTCCATTCTCCCTGTTGGCCCCCGCTATCGCCCGCGACGTGCTCGATCACGCACTGGCACTCGGGGCCGATTTCGCCGAGCTGTTTGTCGAGCGCAAGCGCCGCAGCCAGCTCAGCCTGCTCTCCAGCCAGATAGAGAACATCAGCGGTGGCCTCGATTTCGGCATCGGCGTGCGCCTCTGCTATGGCCACAAGGTGCTCTACGGCTACACCAATCTGGCCAGCCGCGACGAGCTGCTGCGTATCGTCACCCTGCTGGCGGCCAAAGACCGCCGCGACCCTGTGGTGACCGCCACCGCCTTCGATTTCACCCGCCTGACCGACCGCAACCCGGTCGCGCTGCCGCTGTCGGCAGACAAGCTGCTGGAGCAGAAGATCGCTTATCTGCACGCCATGGATGCGGTGGCCCGCGCCGAGAGCGACAAGGTGAGCCAGTTCTCCGGCAACGTGCTGGGCTGGGAGCAGGAGGTGGAGATCTTCAACAGCGAAGGGCTGCAAGTGGCAGATCGCCGCCACTACAACCGCATCATGGCCCAGACCATCGCCCGCGAAGGGAGCGAGCAGAGCGTCGGCTATGAGGCGCCGGGCGCCCTGATGGGCTGGGAACATGCCGAGCGCATCGATCCGCGCGAGCTGGCGCTCACCGCCACCCGTCAGGCACTGGTGAAACTGGGGGCTGCCCCCTGCCCGAGCGGCACCCTGCCGGTCATCATGGAGAACGGCTTTGGCGGCGTCATCTTCCACGAGGCGTGCGGCCACCTGCTGGAGACCACCTCGGTGGCCAAGAAGGCCTCGGTATTCCACGACAAGATGGGCCAGCTTATCGCCAATCCGGTGGTCAATGCGGTGGACGAAGGCTTGCAGAGCAACGTCTGGGGCTCCATCAACGTCGATGACGAGGGGATGGCGACCCAGCATACCCAGCTCATCAAGGACGGTGTGCTGACCGGTTTTCTGGTGGACAGAATGGGCGCCCTCAAGACCGGTTATGCCCGCACCGGCTCGGGTCGGCGCGAATCGTACAAGTACGCCCCCACCTCGCGCATGCGCAACACCTATATCGAGCCGGGCAACCACAGCCTCGACGACATGCTGGCCACGGTGGAGCACGGCATCTACGCCAAAAAGATGGGGGGCGGCTCGGTACAGCCCGGCACCGGCGAGTTCAACTTCAACGTGCAGGAGGCCTACCTCATCGAGCACGGCAAAATCACCAGACCGCTCAAGTCGGCCACCCTGATCGGCACCGGCCCGCAGGTGCTGAAAGAGATCTCCATGGTGGGCAGCAATCTGGCGCTGGCCGCCGGCATGTGCGGCTCGGTCTCGGGCTCGGTCCCCACCTCGGTGGGCCAGCCGGCGCTGAAAGTGGACAATATTCTGGTGGGAGGGAACGCCTGATGAGCCAACTCGACATGAACCAACTGCTCACCCGCCTGCTGGACAAGGTGGCCGAACTCAACGCCGAAGCGGACATCATCGCCAATCAGGAGAGAGCCTTCTCCCTCAAGGCCGACAAGGGCGAACTCGGCGAATACAAGGTGACCAGCAGTCAGCAGCTCGGCATTCGTCTGATCAGGGAGGGCCGGGTCGGCATCGCCTACTCGGAATCCCTCGATGAGGCGGCGCTCGATGCCATGCTGCAGGATGCGCTAGATGCCAGCCGCTTTGCCAAGGTAGACCCGGATCAGCGCATCTCGGTGGCCAGTAGCCGGCTCACCACAGATTGCGCCGAGATCAATCAACCCGATACTACGCCGATTGAGGAGAAGATCGCTCTGGCCCTGCGCCTGGAGTCAGACATGCTGGCCATGCCCGATGTGAGCGGCGCCCCCTACAACAGCTTCTTCGAAGGGGAGAGCCAGCTCTGGCTCGCCAACAGTCAGGGCACCCTCTGCCAGCACGGTGAGTTCAGCGTCGGCTGCTACACCTCGGCACTGGTCGAACTGGATGGCCGCCAGTCGATGCACTCGCAAGGGCTGTATGGCCGTTGCTTTGACGAGCTGGATAGCCAGCGGCTCATCGCGCAGATCTACGCCGTCGCCAGCGACCTGCTGCCGGGCGAGGCAGTACCAAGCGGTCGTTACAGCGTCATCTTTAGCACCAACTGCTTCGCCAGCCTGTTTGGCTGCTTTCAGGGTGTGCTGTCGGGCAAGTGGGCCCAACAAGGGATCAACCCCTGGCGCAGCAAGATCGGCCAAAGCGTGGCGTCACGCTGGCTTACTCTGGAAAGCCGGGTCTATATGCCTGGCGGCATGAACATCAAGGCGTTTGATGGCGAGGGAGCTGCCAGCTCGGATCTGCTGCTGATTGGCGAAGGGGAGCTGAAAACCCTGCTCCACAACAGCGCCACCGCCCGCCACTTTGGCGTCGCCAGCAACGGCTCGGCTGCTCGCGGTGCCCGCAGTGCCCTCGATGTGACCGCTCGCCATCTGGTGTTTGGCGCGGGCCCCCACTGCGAAGCGGAAGTGCAGAGCGGCGACTATCTGGAGCTGGTCAAGCTGGATGGCCTGCATTCGGGTGCCGATGCGGTGAGCGGTGACTTCTCCTTTGGCGCATCGGGTTTCCTCTGCCGCGATGGGGTGCGACTGCAGCCGGTGCGCGGCATCACGGTAGCGGGCAACTTCTACCGCCTGCTGGGCGAGCTGGAAGCGGTCGGCGATACCCTGCACCACAACGACGGCAAGGGCTTCTACGCCCCGCAGATCCGTTTTGGCGGCCTCTCCGTCGCGGGCAAGTAAACGCCCCGACGAAACCTGCAAGTAAGAAAAAGGCGCCTGATGGCGCCTTTTTGCTATTTATCTCATTCTACAAACGCTGCAGATTTTTTAGCTGATTGCTTTTGTGCCCTTTCTATTGCGCCCAGAAACTCAGGGATTGCATCGGCATAAGACATTCCACCACTAGGATGTTTAACGCATGCCCATTCAACAGGCAATTCAGGCAACTGCTCCCACATTTGATGCCCCAAAACAAGGATCACATCTGGCTGTAGTTCCTGCACAACCACTTTCAAAGCACAAACAGCCCGCTCCCACATTGCAGTAGTTGGTCGGATACGGCCTACATCCCCAACAAACTCTTGAATGTAGTTATAAAAAGCAACATGCCTCCATGTTTCATGCCGCTCTTCAATACTTACCGCTCCTGCTTCACAGCGTAATAGCTTCGTAAGCTTGGTGAAAAAAGGTGACCCAGCACAAAAAGCATGTTCGTTAACAACGAATTGTGTGTAATCGGGAGAAAGATCTTCCGCATCACCATAATGAGATTCACCAAGAACCATTACTCGCACACCGTAATGGCTTTCGTAATACTTGTCGCCAATATACGGCTTGAAAAAAATCTGCGTCACTGCACTGCATCCTCACATTGTGTTTTCTCAATTCACACCAACGCTGCGGTATCGAACTACGTCGTTCAATAAGCTTTTCAAACTCAGGGTGAAAGCGGCTCGCGGTGATACTCGGCGCAGCCACACTCGGGGCAGGTATCGAGCTGTTGTGGGTGTAGCACGGTATGGCGCCAGCCGCACTGGTCGCACACCATGACCCCGAGCCCTACCCAGTCACCCGCTTCGTAAACCCCCTTGTGCTCGAGCTCGTCGGCCAGCTCGCGCCACTCCACCTGGGCGCGGTCGGTCACATCCGCCAGCCAGGACCAGGCGGTGTCTTTCAGGGCCAGCATAAAGGCGGACTCTTCCACCTGCGCACTATCGTCATGGCGCCCCTCGTCATAGTTGCCCAGATCCCGCTTCACGTACTCGGCGATGAGCGCCAGTTCGTCCTGAGTGAGGTCACTTGCTGCCTCCAGATAGGCCTGCACCTTGGCAATCATCCGGTTGAGGCGCTCCCCCTGGAACTCTTCAGTCTCTTGCCACTGTTTTTGCAGCTCGGCAATGAAGGCTTCGTACCCTTTTTGACGTTTGTCCATGGCTCTAACTCCTCTACTAAACCCTGATCTGGCCCGGCTTAAGGCCCAAGGGACGCTGGCGGTTGTTGCCGCCGCAGGATATGGGTATTCTATTGCGATTTCCCAGCTGATTTATCTATTCATTTCACAGATCCGGATGTCACCAATGCAAGAGCAATACGTTCCCCAATCAATCGAACCAGCAGTGCAAAAGCACTGGGATGCCAAGAAAACCTTCAAGGCCGTGGAGAAGGTAGACAAGGAGAAGTTCTACTGCCTGTCCATGTTCCCCTATCCGTCTGGTCGACTACACATGGGGCACGTTCGTAACTACACCATAGGTGATGTGATCTCCCGTTATCAACGCCTCAATGGCAAGAACGTGCTGCAACCCATCGGTTGGGATGCCTTCGGCCTGCCGGCGGAAAACGCCGCCATCAAGAACAACACGGCGCCGGCCCCCTGGACCTACGAAAACATCGAATACATGAAGAACCAGCTGAAGATGCTGGGTCTGGGTTATGACTGGGATCGTGAAGTCGCCACCTGCAAACCGGATTACTACCGCTGGGAGCAGTGGTTCTTCACCAAGCTCTACGAGAAGGGTTTGGTCTACAAGAAGACCTCCTCCGTCAACTGGTGCCCGAACGACATGACAGTGCTGGCCAACGAGCAGGTGGTCGACAACTGCTGCTGGCGCTGTGATACCCCGGTGGAGCAGAAAGAGATCCCCCAGTGGTTCATCAAGATCACCGACTACGCCGAAGAGCTGCTCAACGACATCGACAATCTGGAAGGCTGGCCGGAGATGGTCAAGACCATGCAGCGCAACTGGATTGGCCGCTCCGAAGGGGTCAACATCAGCTTCGCTATCGAGGGTCAGGCTGAGCAGCTGGAGGTCTATACCACCCGTCCGGACACCTTCATGGGCGTCACCTATGTCGGTATCGCCGCCGGTCACCCGCTGGCGCTGCAAGCAGCCCAGAACAATCCTGAGCTGGCCGCCTTTATCGAAGAGTGCAAGAACACCAAGGTAGCCGAAGCCGAGCTGGCCACCATGGAGAAGAAGGGCATGGCCACCGGCCTCTATGCCATTCACCCGCTGGATGGCCGCAAGGTACCGGTCTGGGTCGCCAACTTCGTGCTGATGAACTACGGCACCGGCGCCGTAATGGCGGTTCCGGCCCACGATCAGCGTGACTTCGAATTCGCCACCAAATATGGCCTCGACATCAAGGCGGTGATCAAGCCGGTTGATGGCGACGTCGACGTGAGCGAAGCCGCTTACACCGAGAAGGGCGTGCTGTTCAACTCCGGCGAGTTCGACGGTCTCGACTTCCAGGGCGCCTTCGATGCCATCGCCAGCAAGCTGGAAGGGCTCGGCAAGGGCAAGCGTACCGTCAACTACCGTCTGCGTGACTGGGGTGTCTCCCGTCAGCGTTACTGGGGCGCCCCCATCCCGATGCTGACCCTGGCTGACGGCACCGTAGTGCCGACGCCGGAAGACCAGCTGCCGGTGCTGCTGCCGGAAGATGTGGTGATGGATGGTATCCAGAGCCCAATCAAAGCCGACGCCGAGTGGGCCAAGACCACTTACAACGGTCAGGAAGCGTTCCGCGAGACCGATACCTTCGACACCTTTATGGAGTCCTCCTGGTACTACGCGCGCTACTGCTCCCCGGACTACGACAAGGGCATGCTGGATCCGGCGGCTGCCAACCACTGGCTGCCGGTGGATCAGTACATCGGCGGTATCGAGCACGCCTGTATGCACCTGCTCTACGCCCGCTTCTTCCACAAGCTGCTGCGTGACGCAGGGCTCGTGAACAGCGACGAACCGTTCAAGCGCCTGCTCTGTCAGGGCATGGTGCTGGCCGACGCCTTCTACTACAAGGACGAGAAGGGCGGCAACGTCTGGGTCAGCCCGACCGACGTCAAGGTAGAGCGTGACGAGAAGGGTCGCATCACCAAGGCCATCGACAACGAAGGTCGTGAGGTAATGCACTCCGGCATGACCAAGATGTCCAAGTCCAAGAACAACGGCATCGACCCGCAGCTGATGGTCGAGCGTTACGGCGCCGATACCGTCCGTCTGTTCATGATGTTCGCCTCTCCGGCAGAGATGACCCTGGAGTGGTCCGACTCAGGCGTAGAGGGTGCCCAGCGCTTCCTGCGTCGCCTGTGGCGCGTCACCTTCGAACACGTTTCCGGTGGCGCCGTTGCCGCACTGGATGTAGCAGCTCTCACCAACGAGCAGAAAGCGGTACGCCGTGAACTCCACAAGACCATCGCCAAGGTGAGTGATGACGTGGGTCGCCGTCAGACCTTCAACACCGCCATCGCCGCCATCATGGAGCTGATGAACAATCTCTCCAAGCTGGGCAACGACGAGCAGGACCGCGCCCTGATGCAGGAAGCGCTGGAAGCCGTGGTGGTCATGCTCTACCCCATCACCCCGCACATCGGCTTCGAGCTGTGGAAGATGCTGGGCAAGGGCGACGACATCGATCACGCAGCCTGGCCGGTGGCCGATGAAGCGGCCATGGTCGAGACCGAGAAGCTGGTGGTGGTACAGATCAACGGTAAGATGCGCGGCAAACTGACCGTGCCGGCCGAGATCAGCCAGGCCGACATCGAGAAGCTGGCGATGGCTGATGCCTCCGTGCAGAAGTTCACCGACGGGCTGACCGTGCGCAAGGTGATCTATGTACCTGGCAAGCTGCTCAATATTGTCGCTAACTAATTGGCTGCCAACTGATCATTGCCAATCTGTGACAGCAAACGGATGATAACGGCGGGCCCTGCACCCGCCGCTTTCCCTTAATGCAAAGAGGATTTTCTATGGGCACCATCTTCACCCGCTGGATGGCCATCGTGCTGGCTGGTCTGCTGCTGCAAGGCTGCGGCTTTCACATGCGCGGTAACGGCATTCCGAGCGAGCTGATGACCATGAAGGTCGTGGGCGACAACAAGAGCGACTTCTACCGGATGGTTACCACCCGCCTGAAGGCCTCTGGCGTGACCCTGGCCGACAAGGAGGGCATTCCGGTGCTCACTCTGGGCGGCGTAGGCAGCACCAGCCAGGTTGCCTCGGTCAACGCGCTGGGGACGGACACCGAATATGTGCTGGGCTTTGGTACCCAGTTCACCATCTCGGTACCGGGCAAGCCGACTCAGGTCTTCCCCATCAACTTCAACCGCAGCTTCCTCAACAAGCCGGATGCAGCGCTCGCCTCCTCCCGTGAGCAGGAGCAGCTTAACCGCGAAATGCAGGAGCAGGCGGCCAATCAGGTGATCCGGCAGTTGAGTCAGGTCAGCTTCTGATGCGGATCTACCCGGAACAATTTGGTGACCACCTCAAAGCAGGGCTTCGGCCCTGCTATCTCGTTTTTGGCGACGAGCCCCTGTTGCGACTGGAGGCCATCGATGCCATCCGTCAGGTCGCCCGCAAGCAGGGTTTCGATGAGCGCCACACCTTCGTGGTGGAACAGGGGCTGGACTGGAATCAGGTCTACGATGCCTGTCAGGCCATGAGCCTCTTCTCCGCCCGCCAGATCATCGAGCTGGAGCTGCCCGCCAAGGTGGACAAGGATCTTGCCGCCCGCATCAGCGAAATCGGCAAGCAGCTTCATCCAGATTTGCTGCTGGTGCTGAGTGGCGGTCGCCTCAACCAGACCCAGATGAAGGCAGCCTGGTTCGACAAGCTCTACCAGATTGGCACCTATGTGCCGGTCAACCATCCGGAGCCCAAGTTCTTCCCCCGCTGGATGAGTGCCCGCTTTGCGCGTTTCGGCCTCAAGGCGCTGCCGGATGCCATCAACTTCATGTGCCACTCCTACGAGGGCAACCTGCTGGCCGCCAGCCAGGAGATCGATAAGCTGACCCTGCTCTCGCCGCCCCAACCCATCAGCGTCACCTATCTGCAAGAGACCATTATCCGCCACGCCCACTTCACCCCGTTCCAGCTGGTCGATACCCTGCTGGAGGGCAAGGTGAACCGGGCCCAGCGCATTCTGGCCGCCCTGCGGGCCGAAGGCACCGAGCCGGGCATGCTGGCCTGGACCCTCTGCCGCGAGCTGGAGCAGCTGACCGAGCTGTCGCTGGCGATGCGCAACGGCCAGCCGCTGGGTGAGCACTTCAGCCGCCTGCGCATCTGGCAGAGCCGCCAGCAGCTCATTCAGCAAGCACTGACCCGCCTGCCATTTGCCAAGTTGCAGCAACTGTGGCAACTGATGGCCCAATTGGACGATGCCCAGCGCCGCTTCGATACCGAACAGGCGTGGCTGATGCTGCAGACCATTGCCCTCGGCTTTCGTGATGGCACCCCGCTGCCGCTGGTGATGGAGAGCAGCCCGTGCTGAAGGCGCCCATTGGCCTGCTGGGGGGCACGTTCGATCCTATCCATATCGGCCATCTGCGCCCGGCCATCGAGGCGCGCGATGCCCTCGGGCTGGCCGAGATGCGGCTGATCCCGAACCATATCCCGCCCCACCGTGCCAATCCGTTCTGCTCCAGCGAACAGCGTCTTGCCATGGTCAAACTGGCGGCGGCAGAGAACCACCACTTTGTGGTGGATGAGCGGGAGCTGAGACGGGACAAGCCCTCTTACACCATCGATACCCTCATCGAGCTGCGTCATGAACTGCCCGATACGCCGCTCTGTTTTCTGATGGGGATGGATTCCCTGCTGAGCCTGCCAAGCTGGCACCGCTGGCAGGAGCTGCTCGACTATGCCCATCTGGTGGTGAGCGTGCGGCCGGGCTGGCAGCCGGATTATCCGGCCGAGGTGGCGCAGCTGCTGGCGCGCCATCACACCACAGATGCCAACGCGCTGCATCTGCGTCTGGCCGGTCATATCTGGCTGGCGGACAACCAGCCCATCGAACTGTCAGCCACCCGACTGCGAGCCTTGCTGGATGAGGGGCAAGACACCCGCTACCTCTTGCCCGAGTCGGTTGCGCACTATATTGATCAACAGGGGCTCTACCGCGCCAACCGCCGCTAGCCCCTGTCGTAATCCTGCCCCACCCGATGGGAAACGGGAGTGACCATGATATAATCCGCCGCCCTGACGCAAACGCTGCGCGCCGGAATACAGGAGAGACTCATTGCAAGGCCAAGAATTGCATGCCTTTATCATCGACAAGATCGATGACATGAAAGGCCGCGACATTATCACCCTCGATGTACGCGGCAAATCCAGCATTACTGACACCATGATCATCTGTTCCGGCAACTCAAGTCGTCACGTCAGCGCCATTGCCCACCATCTGGCCAGCGAGGCCCGCCACGCGGGTCTGGATCTGCTGAGCGTGGAAGGGCAACTGAGCGGTGAATGGGTGCTGGTAGATATGGGCTCGGTGATCGTGCATGTGATGCAGGATGAACATCGTGACTTCTACCAACTGGAAAAGCTGTGGAGCGGTGCCGCTCAAATGAATACGCAATAAGAGCACAAGTGTAACGACCATGAAGATCCAGTTGATTGCGGTGGGCACCAAGATGCCCGCCTGGGTAGAGCATGGCTTCGAAGAGTATCGTCGCCGCTTCCCCAAAGACATGCCGTTTGAACTCGTCGAGATCGGCGCAGGCAAACGGGGCAAAAATGCCGACATTCCCCGCATCCTGCAGAAGGAAGGGGAAGCCATGCTGGCGGCTGCGGGGCGCTCGCGCATCGTCACCCTCGACATTCCGGGCAAGCCCTGGACCACGGAGCAGCTGGCGACCCAGCTGGAGGCGTGGAAACTCGATGGCCGCGATGTAGCCCTGCTGGTAGGCGGGCCGGAAGGCTTGTCCCCCGAGTGCAAAGCTGCCGCCGAACAGAGCTGGTCACTGTCACCGCTCACCCTGCCCCATCCGCTGGTGCGGGTGCTGGTGGCTGAGAGCCTCTATCGGGCCTGGAGCATCACCACCAATCATCCGTATCACAGAGAGTGAGCCATGCGTCTCTGGAGTCTCACCTCTCATATTCACCCCTATCACAGAGAGTGAACAATGCAGTTCCTGCTCTTATTGCCCCCAAGGGTCTTGAGGTAAAGGCATGCTGAAACAACGCATCGAAATGCGCGATCACAGTGCCGAGGGCAATCTGTTCTTCCGGCGCACCCTGGTAGCCTACATCGGCATCGTCGTGCTGATGCTGGTGCTGCTGGGCAATCTCTATTATCTGCAGGTCGAGTCCTACGACACCTACCAGACTCGCTCCAACTCCAACCGCATCCGCGTGGTGCCGGTGGCGCCGCCACGGGGCCTCATCTATGACGCCAACGGCGTGCTGCTGGCGGAAAACCGCCCGGTCTACAGTCTGGAAATCGTGCCGGAAGAGACCAAGGATCTCGAAAAAACCGCCGACCAGCTGATCACCCTGCTGGGTCTGCCAGAGGGCACCAAGGAGAAGTTCCTCGCCGAAGTGAAGCGCCAGCGCCGCTTCAAGCCGGTCCCCCTCTACGAGAAACTGACCGAATATCAGGTAGCCCTCTTCTCAGTCAATCAGCATAACTACCCGGGCGCCAGCATCGAGGCCTACCTCAAGCGCTACTACCCGTTTGGTGACACCCTCACCCACGCTTTGGGCTATGTGGCCAAGATCAATACCCGTGACGTGGAGCGCCTCGAGAAGGAAGAAAAACTCGCCAACTATGCAGCCACCAAGGATATCGGCAAGCAGGGGGTGGAGAAGTATTACGAGGATGAGCTGCACGGTGTGGCGGGCTATCAGGAGGTCGAGGTGAACAACCGCGGCCGGATTGTCCGTACCCTCAAGTTCCAGCCGCCTATTCCCGGCAAGGATATCTACCTCAATATCGACGTCCGGATGCAGCTCAAGGCCCAGCAACTGCTGGCCGGCCAGCGCGGCGCCATCGTGATGATGGACCCGAGAACCGGCGCCATCATCGCCATGGAGTCGAGCCCGAGCTATGACCCCAACCTGTTCGTGACCGGCATCTCCAGCGCCAACTACTCGGCGCTGCTCAACGATCCGGCGCGGCCGCTGGTGAACCGCACCACTCAGGGCATCTATGCCCCCGCCTCCACCGTCAAACCCATGATGTCGGTAATGGGGCTCAACGAGGGGGCCATTACCCCGGGCTACCGCTATTTCGGCGGCCCGAGCTTCTCTATTCCCGGTACCACCAAGAAGTTTCGCGACTGGCGCCGCTGGGGACACGGCTGGCTCGATGTCTATCGCGCCATCGAGGTCTCGGCAGATACCTATTTCTACGATCTCGCCTATCGGGTCGGCATCGACAAGATCCACAGCTACATGACCAAGTTCGGCTTCGGTCAGTACAGTGGCGTCGACCTCTATGAAGAGACCAAGGGAGTCATGCCATCCCGTGACTGGAAAATGGCCCGCTGGCGTCAGCCCTGGTATCAGGGGGACACCATCTCCATCGGTATCGGTCAGGGTTACTGGAGCGCCACGCCAATCCAGCTGGCCAAGGCGATCAGCATCCTGACCCAGAATGGCCACGATGTGACCCCGCACCTGCTCAAGAGCACCGCCTCCCAAGCGGGAGTGGTCGATGCTCCGATCAACCCGAACATGGCGCTCAAAACCAAGAGCGACAGCTACTGGCAGGTGGCGCGGGAGGGGATGTGGCGAGTGATCAACGGCCACGAAGGTACCGGCCGTCGCGCTTTTGCCAACACCCCCTATGTGGCGGCAGGCAAGTCCGGCACCGCCCAGGTGGTCAACATGAAAGAGAATCAGGTCTACAACGCCAAAACCATGAAAGTGGAGCATCGCGACAATGCCCTGTTTGTCGCCTTTGCCCCCTATGAAACACCCAAGGCAGTCGTGGCGCTGGTGCTGGAGAACGCCGGTGGTGGCAGTACCAATGCGGCCCCCGTTGCTCGCCAGATGCTGGATGCCTATCTGCTGCCCCCTGATCCGCAACTGCCACCGGCACCGGAAAAGCCGTCCCAACCGAGTGAGGTCGCTCCCAATGAGTAATTCTGCCCGCCAGCAGAGCATCTGGTACAAGCTGCATATCGACTTGCCCCTGCTGCTCGGTCTGCTGGCCGTGATGACCCTCTCCATGGTGGTGCTCTACTCCGCCTCCGGTCAGGATATGGACTCTATCGTGCGCCAGCTGGTGCGCGGCGGCCTCGCCTTTGCCCTGATGATCGGCCTGGCCCAGCTGCCCCCCTCCCTCTACGCCCGCTGGTCGGTGCCGCTGTTCGCCGTAGTGGTGCTGATGCTGATTGCGGTGGACGTGTTCGGCCACATCGGCAAGGGGGCCCAGCGCTGGCTCGATCTGGGCTTTATGAAGTTCCAGCCCTCCGAGGTAATGAAGCTCTCCATGCCGATCATGGTGGCCGCCTGGCTCAGTCGCCACTCGCTGCCCCCCAAGTTCAGCCATGTGGTGATCGCCCTCATCATGGTGCTGCTGCCCACCCTGCTGATCGCCGCCCAGCCTGACCTTGGCACCTCCATTCTGGTTGCAGCCTCCGGCTTCTTCGTCATCTTCCTGGCGGGGCTCAGCTGGTGGCTGATCGGTTTGGCGGTCCTGCTGATGCTGGCCTTTATGCCGGTGCTCTGGTTCTTCCTGATGCACGACTACCAGCGCCAGCGGGTGCTGATGCTGCTCGACCCGGAGAAAGACCCGCTCGGCCGCGGCTATCACATCATCCAGTCCAAAATTGCCATCGGCTCCGGCGGCGTCTTTGGCAAGGGGTGGCTGCAAGGGACCCAGTCCCAGCTGGAGTTTTTACCAGAACGGCATACCGACTTTATCTTCGCGGTATTCAGCGAGGAGTTCGGTCTGGTGGGGGTTGCCCTGCTGCTGGTGCTCTACCTCTACGTCATCAGCCGCTGCCTGTTTATCTCGATGCAGGCCCAGAACAGCTTCGAGCGACTGCTGGGTGGTGCCATCACCCTCACCTTCTTCGTCTATGTGTTCGTCAACATGGGCATGGTGAGCGGCATCTTGCCGGTGGTAGGGGTGCCCCTGCCGCTGGTGAGCTATGGCGGCACCTCCATGGTGACCCTGATGGCCGGATTCGGTATCCTGATGTCCATTCAGACTCATAGAAGACTGCTCGCCTGATGAGACGGGTTGGATTGCTGCTCTCCCTCGCCACCACGATGGCGACCGCCGCCGTGGCGCCGGATCGGTTGGCCCTGCTCGCCGAACAGCAACAGGTGCCGCTGGCGGAGTTGCAGGCCGCGGTCGCCCGCGCCCAGTTGCGCCAAGAGGTGCTCGACACCATCAGCAAGCCGTGGGAAGCCAAACCCTGGCATCGCTACCGGCCGCTGTTCGTTACCCCGGATCGCATCCGTGACGGCCAGCTGTTCTGGCAACAGCATGCCGCCACGCTGACGCGAGCCGAGCAGACCTATCGGGTGCCCGCCTCGCTCATCGTGGCCATCATAGGGGTAGAAACCTTCTATGGTCGTCAGATGGGCCGTCATCCGGTGCTCGATAGCCTCTACACCCTGGGGTTTCACTACCCCGAGCGGGCCGACTTCTTTGCCAAGGAGTTTGCCCAGCTGGTGGTGCTGGCCAAAGAGGAAGGGTGGCAACTCGATACCCTCAAGGGCTCCTATGCCGGCGCTATGGGGATGGGGCAGTTCATGCCCTCCAGCTATCGCCACTACGCCGTCGATTTTGACGGGGATGGCAAGCGGGATCTGTTTGCCAACCCGGTCGATGCCATCGGCAGCGTGGCCAACTATTTTGCCAGCCACCAGTGGCGCTGGGGCGAATCCGTGGTGGAACCGGCCCAGATCGGGTTGATGGCAGTCGAACCTCTACTCAGGCCTGAGCCCGAGCTAACACAACAGTGGTCAGAACTGGCGGCGGCAGGGATTGAGCTCGCCACGCCGCTGGCCCCACAGACGCCGGTCAAGTTGCTGGCGTTTGCCCAAGCCGATGGACCGGAATACTGGGTCGCACGGCATAACTTTTATGTGATCACCCGTTACAATCGCAGCCCACTCTATGCGATGGCGGTGTATCAACTTAGCCAAGCCATTCAGGAAGCGTATGCATCTTCGTCACAAACTCCTCCCGCTCAGCCTGAGCTTGTTGCTGGCCGCCTGTAGCAGCCAGCCGGAACAGAGCGCCCCCGTCGAGCCGCAAGCACCGGTCAGCAAGCCACCCGTTATCGAGATCCCGCAAGCCACCGGCGCAATTCCGCGCCCCGAGCCCCTGAGTGCCAGCGGCAACCGGGACTACTGGATCGGCAAGCAGAAGCACGAGGTGTGGCGCGACATCAAACACTACAGCGAAGAGGGCACCGCCAGCTGGTTGTCGCCGGATCTGGACGGCCAGAAGACCGCGAACGGCGATGTGCTGGACAGCAAGCTGTTCAGTGCCGCCCACCGCAACCTGCCCATCCCAAGCTATGTGCGGGTCACCAATCTGGACAACGGGCTGGAGACCATAGTGCGGGTCAACGATCGCGGCCCGTTCAACAGCCCGCGCCTGATCGACCTCTCCTACGCAGCGGCCAAGCAGCTGGAGATGGTCGATAGCGGTGAGGCCCGAGTACGGCTGGAGCTGATCAGCGACACTCCGGACCAGATGGTGATCATGGAGCCGATGAAGCCCATCGAAATGACTCCGACCACTCCGGCTGCGGCCTCCAACACGCTGTCGCAAGATGGCTTCCTGGGTGAACCAACCGCACTGGCGATGGCCACTCCCGCCGCCGAACCCGCTCCCGTCAAAGCGCCCGCGGCCACGCCCGCCAAAGCGGCACCTGTCAAGCCAGCGCCTGCCAAGGCTGCAGCGCCTGCCAGCAGTGGTGATGGCAAGATGATCCAGGTACTGGCCAGCGGCTCCCGGGATCGGGCCGAGGCAATGGGCAAGGTGATGACCCAGCGTTACGGCGTGCCCTACCGAATCGATGCTCATGGCGCCATTTTCCGGGTGCTGATTGGCCCGGTCGCCGCCGACCAGCAGGCAAGTGTGCTGGAAAAAGTACGTCAGGGCGGACTGGAACAGGCCTTTATCGTGCCCTGATCGCCCCCCTTTGCTGCGGATGTGACTAACCGCTTACTTACTGTCATCACGTCGTTTTATGGCGTGATGACAGGGAGTGATGGATAAAAAACCAGTTCTGATCGCCATCTCGGGCTATAACCTGCGGGCGCATCTGGTATAGTTAGGCCCGCATTTTATCCCCATCTGGCTCGCAGGAATTTCAAGATGTCCAAATTTGCCCGTTCAGTTCTTCTGGCCTCACTGATCAGCGTAACCGCCCAGGCCAATACGCCGGTGCCGACACCGACCCCGAATGCCATGCCCATGGTGGTTCCCGCCGCGCCGGAGATCTCCGCCAAGGCCCATATTCTGATCGACTACTACTCCGGTCAGGTACTGGCCGAGCAGAACGCCGAAGAGCGTCTGCCGCCCGCCAGTCTGACCAAGATGATGACCTCCTACATCATCGGCCAGGAGCTGCTGAAGGGGAACATCAAGCGCACCGACATGGTGACCATTAGCCAGAACGCCTGGTCCAAGAACTACTCCGACTCCTCCAAGATGTTTATCGAGGTGGGCAAGCAGGTCTCCGTCGATGACCTGAACAAGGGCATCATCATCCAGTCCGGCAACGACGCCTGTGTCGCCATGGCTGAGTTCCTGGCAGGCAGCACCGACTCCTTCGCCAGCCTGATGAACAGCTGGGCCGCCAAGCTCGGCATGAATGACAGCCACTTCATGAACCCGCACGGTCTGGATGCGGAAGGTCACTACAGTACCGCTCACGACATGGCCCGTCTGGGTCAGGCGCTGATCCGCGACCTGCCGGAGGAGTACAAGATCTACTCCCAGAAATCCTTCGTCTTCAACGGCATCACCCAGCACAACCGCAACCGTCTGCTGTGGGATCAATCCCTGCAGGTGGATGGCATCAAGACTGGCCACGTCAGCCAGGTCGGCTATAACCTGGTCTCCTCTGCCACCAACAACGAAGGCATGCGCCTGATCGCCGTGGTACTGGGCGCCAGCAGCGAAGCCTCCCGCGCCGCCGAGAGCAAAAAACTGCTCACCTATGGCTTCCGCTTCTTCCAGAGCCTGACCCCGTACAAGGCAGGCACCGAGCTGGTCACCCAGAAGATCTGGATGGGCGACAAACCGGAAGTGAAACTGGGCGTCGACAAAGATGTCTCCGTGCTGGTCACCCGCGGTCAGGGCAACAACCTGAAGGCTGACTTCCAGCTCGACAGCGAACTCAAAGCGCCGCTGGCCAAGGGTCAGCGCGTCGGGACCGTGTTCCTGAAGCAGGGCGACAAAGAGATCAAGCAAGTGCCGCTGGTCGCCCTGGAAGAGGTGCAGGAAGGTGGCTTGATGAGCCGTCTGTGGGACTACCTGGTACTGCTGGTCACCAGCTGGTTCAAGTAATCCAACGTACAATCCTCACCAAACAGCGGCGCCAACAGGCGCCGCTGCTGTCTGTGACGGACAAAGGCAGTGAATAACCCTGTAAACTGCAGGTTCCGCCTTACCCTGATTTGTGGTAAAAAGCAGCACTTCCATCCTTGTCTGACCGATCCTGGCCTTGATCCCGGTCCGGGCAGCGCCCATATAGTTATGAGCCGTGCCCATATAGACTTGAAATGGCGGCCTCCACGGGCCATCGGCCACTAGCCATCCAAGATGAAGTCATCCCGGTGATGACGCAAAAGGTGAGTAAATGAATACCAAGTTTGATGAACTGCTGGAGTTTCCCTGCAAATTCCCGTTCAAGGTACTCGGCGTTGCCGACCCGGCACTGCCGGAAATGGTGGTTGAAGTGCTGCAGCAGCACGCCCCCGGCACCTACAGCCCGACAGTCCAGCCCAGCTCCAAGGGCAACTACCACTCGGTCCGCGTGACCGTGACTGCCCAGAGCAAAGAGCACATCGAAGCGATGTACCACGCCCTTGGCAAGATCGAGCTGGTGAAATACGTACTGTAATTTCTCTCTCGCCCCGTTCTGCGGGGCGACTGTTTTTGGCCGCAGCACGCCGCGAGGACGCCATGTCATCCCAGATCCCCGCCCAGTCCAGCCTGATTGTCAGGCAGCTGGGTCGCCGCCCCTACCAGCCGGTATGGGACGCCATGAAAGCCTTCACCGACAACCGCACCAGCGACACCCCGGACGAGTTCTGGGTGGTCGAGCACGATCCCGTCTACACCCAGGGCCAGGCCGGCAAGGCCGAACACCTGCTCAATCCGGGCAATATCCCGGTGGTGCAGAGCGATCGCGGCGGTCAGGTGACCTATCACGGCCCGGGCCAGCTGGTGCTCTACGTACTGGTTGATGTCCGCCGCTGCAAATTCTCGGTTCGCGAGCTGGTGACCGCGCTGGAGACAGCCATCATCAATACCCTCGCCAAAAGCGATATCCAGGCTTATGCCAAGGCCGATGCCCCCGGGGTCTATGTGAAAAATGACCTTGGCATGGAGGCAAAACTGGCCTCGCTGGGGCTGCGCATCCGCAAGGGGTGCTCGTTCCACGGGCTGGCCCTCAACATCAACATGGACATGACCCCCTTCCTGCACATCAATCCGTGCGGCTATGCGGGCATGGCCATGACCCAGACCAGCGCCCTGGGCGGCCCGCAAAGCGTGGCCGAGGCGCAATCCATTCTGGTGGCCGAGCTGGCCCGCCTGATTGGCTATCAAACAATAACAAACACCGAGAGTGAATCATGAGCAAACCCGTTCGTATGGAGCCGGGCGTCAAGCTGCGCGATGGCGACAAGATGGCCCTGATCCCGGTGAAATTCATGCCGGATCCCAACGAAGAACTCCTTCGCAAGCCGGACTGGATGCGGATCAAGCTGCCCCCCTCCAGCCAGAAGATCGAACACATCAAGAGCACCTTGCGCAAGAACAAGCTGCACTCGGTGTGTGAAGAGGCCTCCTGCCCCAATCTGGCGGAGTGCTTCAACCACGGCACCGCCACCTTCATGATCATGGGCGCCATCTGCACTCGTCGCTGCCCCTTCTGCGACGTGGCCCACGGCCGCCCGCTGGCACTCGATCCGGAAGAGCCGAAGAAGCTGGCGCTGACCATCAAGGAGATGAACCTCAAGTATGTGGTGATCACCTCGGTGGACCGCGACGATCTGCGCGACGGCGGTGCCCAGCACTTCGCCGACTGCATTCGCGAGATCCGCGAGCACAGCCCGCAGACCCGCATCGAGATCCTGAGCCCGGACTTCCGTGGCCGGATGGAGCAGGCGCTGGAGGTGTTCCGCGAGACCCCGCCGGACGTCTTCAACCACAACCTGGAAACCGCGCCGCGCATGTATCGCGTCGCCCGCCCGGGCGCCGACTACAAGTGGTCGCTGGAGCTGCTGCGCCGCATCAAGGAGATGCACCCTCACGTGCCGACCAAGTCCGGTCTGATGATGGGCCTTGGCGAGACCAACGAAGAGATCGTCGAGGTGCTCAAGGATCTGCGCGCCCACGGCGTCAACATGCTGACCTTGGGTCAGTATCTGCAGCCGAGCCGCCACCACCTGCCGGTCAAGCGCTACGTGCCGCCAGCAGAGTTTGACGAGCTGAAAGATGTCGCCATGGAGCTGGGCTTTACCCACGCCGCCTGTGGTCCTTTCGTTCGCTCTTCCTACCATGCTGATCTGCAAGCCAAGGGCGAAGAGGTCAAATGATCTCGCACGACAGAGAGGCCAAATAACCGCCTCCATCTCAATTAAAAAGAGCGCCTATTGGCGCTCTTTTTGTTGGTATCACTGACCGTCGCGGCTTGATCTACTTCAGTAGCCGTGGTCGAAGATCCCCTGTTGATGCCAGCGTTGCAGCTGGGCCAGCACCCGGGTCTCTCGCGCCGTCCACTGGGGACAGGGTCCCGCCAGCTGGGTCTTGTTGGTTTGCAGCGCTTCGTCGAGGGCAAACCAGCCGGGCACGAAGCCAAGGCGGATCTCGTAGGGCTGCGGCTGCGGGGCCACCAGCTGATCGCCAATCCGGCACAAGTAGTAGAGCGAGCGGATGCAGTAGACATCGAACCCCGGCTCGCGGGCGGCGCGATATTCACGGGTCTCGCCAAGCAGGCCCCCCACTTCCCGCAGCTCGGCACCGCACTCCTCCAGCAGCTCGCGAGCGAGCGCCACATGGTGGCTCTCCCCCGCTTCAATGCCGCCCCCGGGGAACATCAGATCGCCGTTGACCCGGGAATGCACCAGCAGCAGCTCGCCGCCACGGGGCACCACGGCACGTACCGTGAGGCGCTCAAGAGTACGGCCATCGGTACGCACCTCGCCATGAACGAAAGAGAGATCGAACGGATTGGGCCAGCAGCTGGCCGGAGAGAACGTCATCATCACTGCCTCAGGGCCGGTAGTTGCCATGCTTGAGCTGCTCGACAATCTCGGCAGCCTGAACATCGTAGCCATCCTGCTCTGTCTTGCTCAGGGTGTGGTAGATGCCAAAACGCTTGGCTGAGACCTCGGGGCTATCCTGAAACGACTCGCTCACCTTGCCCCACAGATAGGCCAGCCCGTACTGTTTCTGGCCCATATAGAGGGTGCTGAGGGAGGTGAACATGCGGCTATTCACCTTATCCCCCTCCTGATAGAGGGAGAGCCCGTGCTGCAGGGTGGCAATGGCCTTTTCGGGGTCGCTCTTGGCGTAGATACCGCCGAGCGCCAGTTGCAACTCGGGTTCATCCAGCGCCTTGGTACCTTCCAGCGCCATAAACTGCTGACGAGCCAGCTCGTTGGTGTTGTTGGTCCAGTGCCAGAGCAGCAGGTAGGGATCTTGTGAATTGCGAGTCGTCGCATCGAGCTGAGCCAACTGATCCCCTGCCGCCAGCATGCCCTCGACCCGTGGACTCTTCTGCTCGCGGGCATTCTTGTATTCAATGCTGGTGGAACGCTCGGCACATTTGAGATAGCGCTCAAGGTTACGCATCAGCTCATACTTGCGCCGATCCGTCCCCTCCTCCTTGAGATAGAAGCGACTGCGGATCACATCGGTACGCTCGTAGCGACACCAGCCATCGTCAACCAGATCCTGGCAGAGCTCGGGATGATTGCCACAGATGTTGTGGATCCGATCGTCATTACAGCCAGCCACGGCAAGGCCGACTGAAAGCATGATGAAGGTCTGTCGCAGGGGGAAATTGGCCATGGTTCACATCTTGTTGGTAACGCGGGTTGGTAACAACTGGCGCCTTTACGGGCCACCTCCGGCTAGCAAACCGGTTACATATCCATTACAATGCGCGCGCCATATAAGGCCGCGATTGCAGAATAATATAACGAAATATACACCCCTACACTGATCTGCATTCGACGAATTTTCTATTTACACCAACAACGTGAAATAAAGGATCTGGTCAATGACCCACGAGCACTACTTGCAAGCGTGGCAGGAGAGCCAGGAGCTCGCCGAAGCCATGCAGCCCTTGATTGGTCGCCTCTACCGACAACAAGGGGTCGAGATCACCCTCTACGGCCGCCCGCTGCAAAACGCCTCCACCATCGATATCCTCAAGGCCCACCGGGTCGTCCGCCGCCACCAGGGCGCTCCCCTCCCCATCCAGCAAAGCTTCCCCCTGCTTCAGGCCATCGTTGCCCTCAAACCCACCGCCGCCGAGGTTGACCTTGGCAAGCTGGCGGTGGGTTACTGGCAGGATCATCAGGATGAAGCGGGGATCGAGGACTATCTGCAAGCGCGACTGGCACCGGCCCTTGGCCGCAGCCAGATGCCGCAGCCGACCGACGTGGTACTCTACGGCTTTGGCCGCATCGGCCGCCTGCTGGCCCGCCTGCTGATCGAGCGTACCGGCGCCGCCAATTCGCTGCGCCTGCGCGCCATCGTGGTACGCGGTGGTCGCGACGGGGATCTGGAAAAACGCGCCAGCCTGCTGCGCCGCGACTCGGTGCACGGCCCCTTCAACGGCTCCATCGAGGTGGATGTGGAACGCAGCGCCATCATCGCCAACGGCACCTTCATTCAGGTGATCTACGCCAATAGCCCGGCCGACATCGACTACACAGCCTACGGCATTCACGATGCGCTGATCGTCGACAACACCGGCGTCTGGCGTGACGAGGCAGGCCTCTCCGAGCACCTGAAAGCGCGCGGTGCTGGCAAGGTGCTACTGACCGCCCCCGGCAAAGGGGAGATGAAGAACGTGGTGTTCGGGGTCAACCATGAGGTGATAGGCCCGGATGACAGGATCATCTCCGCCGCCTCCTGTACCACCAACGCCATCACCCCGGTGCTCAAGGTAATGCAGGAGCGGTTCGGCATCCGCCACGGCCACGTGGAGACGGTCCACTCCTACACCAACGATCAGAACCTCATCGACAACTATCACAAAGGCGAGCGCCGCGGTCGCAGCGCCGCTCTCAATATGGTGATGACCAGCACCGGCGCCGCCAAGGCGGTGGCCAAGGCGCTGCCCGAGCTCAAGGGCAAGCTGACCGGCAACGCCATCCGGGTGCCGACCCCCAACGTCTCGCTGGCGATTATCAATCTGTCGCTGGAGCAGGCCACCGATCGGGAGAGCCTCAACGCCTATCTGCAGCAGATGGCGCTAAGCTCGGCCCTCCATCGCCAGATCGACTTCAGCGCTAGTACCGAGCTGGTCTCCTCCGACATGGTAGGTTCCCGTTATGCGGGCATCGTCGACTCCCAGGCGACCATCGCCGAAGGGGATCACTGTGTGCTCTACGTATGGTATGACAACGAGTTCGGGTACAGTTGTCAGGTAGTGCGGGTGATGGAACAGATGGCTGGCGTAGTCCGCCAGGATCTGCCGGCATAGGCCGATAGGGTCTACCTGCATGGCCCATCAGATCCCGCTGTTTATGGCTCAATAGTTCAAGGAGAGGCCGGATGTCGTTTCAACAGGGTGAGTTTTTACAAGCTATCAGGCAGATGCCACAAGAGGTGTACGAGCGGCTCAAGACCGCAGTCGAGCTGGGCAAGTGGCCCGATGGCAAGCCCCTCACCGACGAGCAGAAGGCCACCTCGCTGCAGGCGGTGATGGCTTGGCAGGCGATGCACATCGACAATCCCGAGCACATGAACATCGGCCGCGACGGCGAGATCGTGATGAAGAGCAAGAGCGAGCTCAAGCGTCAGTATCGCGACGAGGAAGAGATAGTACGGGTCGACCTCAACCACTGAACCTGACCCGGCAGGCCGCTCGTGGCGGCCACAGCAAAGAGGGGAGCCATAATGGCTCCCCTCTTTTTTCCTAACTTATCACCCCTCGTCACCGGTGCAATGCGCTGCGCTTATTGCACCCTACCGCGAGGGTTATCAGGGCGTCAGCTCCCCGCGCAGCGACTGCTGCATCAGCTCGCGAATGCGGTGGGAGGGTAAGTCCTGGCTCAACAGGAAGTGGAGCTTGGTGAGTGCCGCTTCGGCGGTCATGTCAAAGCCCGAGATCACCCCGGCCCGCGACAGGGCGTTGCCGGTAGCATAACCCCCCATATTGACCTTGCCGTGCAGGCACTGGCTCAGGTTGACGATGATGACGCCGCGGGCTGAGGCCTCGGAGAGCAGCGCCAGCATGGCCGGGTTCTGCGGCGCATTGCCGACCCCGAACGACAGCAGGATCAGCGCCTTCACCGGCTGTTGCAGGATGTTGGCGATCACCTCGCTGGAGATCCCCGGATAGAGGGTCACCACGCCGATGGGCTGGGGGGTGATGTCATGCAGCACCAGCGGCCGCTCGGACGGCACGCCCAGCTCACCCGCTTCCAGCGAGATTGCGATCCCGGCATTGAGCAGCGGCGGATAGTTGGGGGAGTCGAAGGCGTGGAAGCCGTCGGCGTGCACCTTCTTGCTGCGGTTGCCGCGATAGAGCTGGTTGTTGAAGAACAGCGTCACCTCGTGGATCGGGTAGTTGGCCGCGATGTAGAGGGCGTTGAGCAGATTCTGCTGGCCGTCGGAGCGCAGCTCGGCCAGCGGGATCTGGGAACCGGTGATGATGACCGGCTTGTGCAGATCTTCCAGCATGAAAGAGAGCGCCGAGGCGGTGAACGACATGGTGTCGGTGCCATGCAGGATCACGAAGCCATCGTATTTCTCGTAGTTGTCGCGAATATCCTCGGCGATGCGCTGCCAATCCGCCGGGGTCATGTCGGAGGAGTCGATGAGGGGCGCATATTCGTGGATATGGTAATCCGGCATCTCGGGGCGGTGGAACTCGGGCATCCGCGCCAGACAGTCTTCCATAAAGCCCGCCATCGGCACGTAGCCGTGATCGGAACGCTGCATCCCAATGGTGCCGCCTGTGTAGGCAATGTAGATAGACTTCTTCACACCCTCTCCTCTTGATGAAGTGAACACCGCCAAAACATGAACCATGTCGGGGTGAACCACAATGTCAACGCCCGCCAGCGCCTCTGCGTGCAGCGGAAACCGGCGAATTATAGAGACTGGCGCCCCAAATGACAGCCGTTCCATGCACCCTTTTCGGCTTTTCTGCCCTCTACCTACATAGTGTTAAATGTCACAATAAACCACTAAAACGAGCATTAATACGACAAAGATGGAATTAAACGATGCTTTTTGCTACAATCCGCCGGATTTTACTAAAATCTCATCTGGATGCCTGAGCATTTCAGGCCCGCACAAGCCCCATCTTTCCTGGGGCGGGGAGATGTTTCCCCTTCTTTGCTGGCACATAAGCCACACTGTTTTCATCCCGGCTGAATCTGTAAGTCTTTTGCTATGAAAGACACAGCCAATCAACATGGGAGTACTGAATGTTACAACTTGATTCCTACGCAACGCTGGTCGCTGCCACTCTGGTATTGCTGCTTGGCCGGGTGTTGGTTACCCGAGTCGGGCTGCTGCGTACCTTCAACATCCCCAAACCGGTAGCCGGCGGCCTGGTGGTCGCGCTGGTACTGCTGCTGCTGCGCTCCACCCTGCAGATGGAGCTGCAATTTGATACCAGCCTGCAAACCCCGCTGATGCTGGCCTTCTTCGCCTCCATCGGTCTCTCCGCCGATCTCGCCAGCCTGAAGCGCGGCGGCAAGGCGGTGGTTACCTTCCTGATGGTGGTCACCGGCCTGCTGCTGGTACAAAATAGTCTGGGCGTCGGTCTGGCGACCCTGCTCGGTCTGGATCCCCACATGGGGCTGCTGGCTGGCTCCATCACTCTCTCCGGCGGCCACGGCACCGGGGCTGCCTGGAGTGCCACCTTCTCCGAGAAGTACGGCGTGCAATCCGCCGCCGAACTCGCCATCGCCTGTGCCACCTTCGGTCTGGTGCTGGGCGGCCTGATCGGCGGCCCGGTGGCTCGCTACCTGGTGAAGAAAGTGCAGGTGCCCGGTGAGGAGCACAATCAGGATGAGGCCCCCCAGGGCTTCGAAATGCCCGACATGGAGCGCCCCCTCACCACTTTCAGCGTCATCGAGACGCTGGCACTGATCGCCATCAGCCTCAAGGGCGGCGAGCTGCTCTCCGCCTCGCTCAAAGGGGGCGCCTTCGAGCTGCCGATCTTTGTCTGCGTGCTGTTTGTCGGCGTGCTGCTGCGCAACGTCCTGACCCTGCTGAACTGGCATGAGGTGAGCGATCGCGAGGTCTCCCTGCTGGGCAACGTCAGCCTGTCGCTGTTCCTTGCCATGGCACTGATGAGCCTGAAACTGTGGGATCTGGCCAGCCTGGCGCTGCCCATCTTCATCCTGCTGGCCGCCCAGACCGTGGCGATGGCGCTCTACGCCATCTTCGTCACCTTCCGGGTCATGGGCAAAAATTACGATGCGGCCGTGCTGGCGGCAGGTCACTGCGGCTTTGGCCTGGGGGCCACCCCGACAGCCATCGCCAACATGCAGGCCATTACCCAGCGCTTCGGTCCCTCCCACCTGGCGTTTCTGGTGGTGCCCATGGTGGGCGCCTTCTTTATCGACATCATCAACGCCATGGTGATCAAGCTGTTTATGGCGATGCCATTCCTGTAATTCCCTTTCCGTCAGACGTATATGATCAGAGCCCACCTTTCGGTGGGCTCTTTGTTTGTTCTCTACTCGCCAGCTGACGCAGGCAGAGCCGGGGCTCGTATCCGCCACCTGGGTGACCCGCAAGCAACCCGGAACCCCCACATCCCGCACACCCCCGAACAACAAAAAGCCCCGCACTCGACAGAGTGCGGGGCTTGTTTATCTCAGCCGGAACGGGCCGGGACGTGCACTTTACAGGATAAAGGTCGACACCTGCTGGTTAAGGTCAGCGGCACGCCCTTTAAGGCTGTGGGCCTGATCCAGATCGCGCATGGCAGATGCGGTGATCTCGTCACTCACATCCTTGATGGCGGTGGTGTTCTGGGTGATCTCGCCGGTCACCTGGGTCTGCTCCTCGGCGGCGGTGGCGATCTGACCCGCCATGTCGGAGATGAGGGAGATGGCGCTGGTGATCTCTTCCAGTGCGCGCACCGCCTGATCGGCATCCTGGACGCTGTTGTCTGCCAGCCCCTGACTGGTCTGCATCAGGCTCACCGCACGGGCAGTGGTCTGTTGCAGGGTCTCGATGGTGGACTGGATCTGCTGGGTGGAGTCCTGAGTACGGCGCGACAGCACCCGCACCTCGTCAGCGACCACCGCAAAACCACGACCCTGCTCACCGGCACGGGCAGCTTCGATGGCTGCGTTCAACGCCAGCAGGTTGGTCTGCTCAGCAATCCCCTGAATGGTGGAGAGGATGCTGGTGATGGCCTGCGCGTGACGGCTCAGCTCGCCGATCACCTCGGTCGCCTGCCCCACCTCTTCAGCCAGACCATTGATAGACTGGCGGGTCTTGTTGACCAGCATCTTGCCCTGCTCACTGCTCTGGGCAGATTGCTGGGCAGCGGCGGCGGTGTTCTCGGCGTTGCCGGCGATCTCCATGGTGGCGCTCGCCATCTCGGTAACCGCCGTGGCGACCATGGTCACCTCCTGCTGCTGACGCTGCAGCTCGTCCACCGCGGCCTGGTTAGTCACCAGACTGCGCTCGGCATCGGCGTTCAACTCGTTGGCCAGCTGGCGGATATTGCCGATCAGCTGATGCTGGCTGCCGACGAAACGGTTGAAGCTGTTGGCCAGTTGGCCCACTTCGTCGTTGGCGTCGATCTTGATGCGCTGGGTCAGATCGCCGTTACCATCGGCAATGCGAGCCAGTGCCTGGGATACCTTGGTGAGCGGGCCAAGCAGCATGCTGACCAGCCAGGAGATAGCGAGGATGCTACCCACCAGCACCAGTAGCGCCATCCCCAGCTGGGTCATCAGCAGGGAGGAGAGCGGCGCTTCCAGCGCGGCCTTGTCCAGCACCAGTACCAGTTCCCAGTCTGTGTCGGGGATATCAACCGCCCACAGCAGCTTGTCGCGACCTTCGTTGTCGAAATAGGCCGGCACCAGATCCTTGCTCGACTTGCTCTGCTCGATCAGCGCATTGGTCAGATCGTTGTCGATCTCGCTGGCCGGTTTCATCGCCTTGGCGGCATCCTTGTAGGCGATGATGGTGCCATCCTTGTGCATCATGATGGCGAAACCGTCGGCAGGCAGCTGCATCTTGGTCACGTCTTCCACCAGCGAGGCGATGGAGAGGTCACCACCGACTACCCCGCCAGAAACCGGCTGGGCCAGGGTCACCACCATGATGTTGTAAGCCACATCGAGATAGGGTTTGGTGACAATCAGGCCACCTTTGCTCATCGCCTCCTGATACCAGCCGCGGGAGCGCGGGTCGTAGCCATCGCGGTTGATGGAAGGATCGGAGTCATTCATCTTGCCACTGCTCTCACCGAAATAGGTGAGCTGGAAACGGCCGGAAACTTGTGCCTGTTGCAAGGCATTGAGGGGTTCGGCACCGGCTTTGTTGCCGAGCGCCTGGATCACGTCGCGACGGGCGGCGAGCCAGTCGCTGACACGCTCGGCCTGCTGGGTACCCAGCCGTTGCAACTGCTCCTGGCTGCCTTGCAGCAACAGGGACTTCTGGCTGCTATAGCTCTGCCAGGAGAGCAACAAAATCACCAACGAAAGGGCGATCACCACTGACAACAGTATCTTCTGCTTGAGTGACAGGTTTTTCATCATGTGTTCTTCTTATTGAGGTGAGGAGCGGGTTTTTCCCTAAATTGCACAACACTACACGTAGTCATTAGCGACCCGAATGGCCAAAACTGAACCTGAAAATGGGTCTGCGGGCGATATTTTCTACCGAGGTGGAGAAAAGTGCACCAGAAATTGACGGCATGAGCCGCACAAGCCAAGGCAACCCTGTTTATTCCTTCCACAATTGGCTAGAATATCCCGTTTTTAAATCACATCGACCCTGAGAGTTTTCACGATGTTCGAAGTTAATCCCGTATTAAATAAACTTAAGGAGCTGTCTGAGCGGACCGAGCTTCTTAGGGGGTACCTTTGACTATGACGCCAAGAAAGAGCGTCTAGAAGAGGTCAACGCCGAGCTGGAACAGCCGGACGTATGGAATGAACCCGAGCGCGCACAGGCGCTGGGCAAAGAGCGCGTCGCGCTGGAAAACGTGGTCGGCACCATCGACACCCTGACCCAGGGCGTGGATGACGTCGAGATGCTGGTGAGCCTGGCCGTGGAAGGGGAAGACGAAGAGACCTTCAACGAAGCTATAGCCGAATCCGAGCAACTGGAAGCCAAGCTGGTGGACCTCGAGTTCCGCCGCATGTTCTCCGGCCAGCACGACGGCTCCGACTGCTATATCGATATTCAATCCGGCTCCGGTGGTACCGAAGCGCAGGATTGGGCCAACATGGTGCTGCGCATGTACCTGCGCTGGGGCGATGCCCACGGCTACAAGCCCGAGCTGATTGAATGCTCCGAAGGCGACGTGGCTGGTATCAAATCCGCCACCATCAAGTTCACCGGCGAATATGCATTCGGCTGGCTGCGTACCGAAACCGGCGTACACCGTCTGGTTCGCAAGTCTCCGTTCGATTCCGGTGGCCGCCGTCACACCTCCTTCTGTTCTGTGTTCGTCTACCCCGAG
Source organism: Aeromonas sp. R4-1 (assembly GCF_040908325.1). Taxonomy (NCBI): domain Bacteria; kingdom Pseudomonadati; phylum Pseudomonadota; class Gammaproteobacteria; order Aeromonadales; family Aeromonadaceae; genus Aeromonas; species Aeromonas sp. R4-1. Next base: position 9,418 of record NZ_JBFODM010000074.1, on the reverse strand, counting down.
ATCGACGACGATATCGATATCGAGATCAACCCGGCGGATCTGCGGATCGACGTCTACCGTGCCTCCGGTGCCGGTGGTCAGCACGTTAACCGAACCGAATCCGCGGTACGTATTACCCACGTTCCGACCGGTGTCGTGGTACAGTGCCAGAACGACCGTTCCCAGCACAAAAACAAAGACCAGTGTATGAAGCAGCTGAAAGCCAAGCTCTACGAGCTGGAAATTCAGAAGCAGAACGCTGAGAAACAAGCCCTGGAAGAGACCAAGTCTGATATCGGTTGGGGCAGCCAGATCCGTTCCTATGTGCTGGATGACTCCCGTATCAAGGATCTGCGCACCGGCGTCGAAACCCGTAATACCCAATCGGTGCTCGACGGTGACTTGGACAAGTTTATCGAAGCCAGCCTGAAATCAGGTCTGTAAACAAGCAGGAATCACCATGTCTGAACAAACCATCACTCCGGAAGTCGACCAAACTCTCGAACTTAACAACGAGATGACCGAGCGTCGTTCCAAGCTGGCCGCCCTGCGCGCCCAGGGTAATCCTTTCCCCAACGACTTCCGTCGCGACAGCCTCTCTGGCGATCTGCACGCAGAGTTCGACGACAAAAGCGCCGAGGAGCTGACGAGCCTGGGTAAACGGGTGAAGATTGCCGGTCGCATCATGACCCGCCGGATCATGGGCAAGGCTTCTTTCGCCACCCTGCAGGACATGGCCGGCAAGATCCAGGTCTACGTCACCCGTGACGACCTGCCGGAAGGTTTCTACAACGAGCAGTTCAAGAAGTGGGATCTGGGCGACATCGTGGGTGTCGAAGGTACCCTGTTCAAGACCCAGACCGGTGAGCTCTCCGTTCACGTTTCCGATATCCGCCTGCTGACCAAGGCACTGCGTCCGCTGCCCGAGAAGCACAAAGGCCTGACCGACCAGGAAGCTCGCTGCCGCCAGCGCTACCTGGATCTGATCGCCAACGAAGAGTCTCGCAAGACCTTCATGATCCGCACCCAGGTGGTTGCCGGTATCCGCAAGTTCTTCAACGAAAAGCGCTTCATGGAAGTGGAAACCCCGATGATGCAAGTCATCCCGGGTGGTGCCTCTGCACGTCCGTTCGTCACTCACCACAATGCGCTGGACATCGACATGTACCTGCGTATCGCTCCGGAGCTCTATCTGAAGCGTCTGGTGGTCGGTGGTTTCGAGCGTGTCTACGAGATCAACCGCAACTTCCGTAACGAAGGTATCTCGGTTCGTCACAACCCCGAGTTCACCATGATCGAGTTCTACATGGCCTACGCCGACTACATCGATCTGATGGACCTGACCGAAGAGCTGCTGCGCACCCTGGCGCAGGACATCCTGGGCGACACCAAGATCCGTTACGCCAAAGAGGGCGAAGAGGGCCTGACCATCGATTTCGGTCAGCCGTTCCAGCGCCTCACCATGGTCGAGTCCATCCTGAAGTTCAACCCGGATGTGACCCTGGACGATCTGGCTACCCTCGAGAGCGCCAAGGCCGTTGCCAAGCGTCTGCACATCGAGCTGATGAAGGGCTGGGAGCTGGGCCACGTGATCACCGCGATCTTCGAAGAGACCGTGGAGCACATGCTGCTGCAACCGACCTTCATCACCGAGTACCCGGCTGCCGTATCTCCGCTGGCCCGTCGCAACGACGTGAACCCGGATGTAACCGACCGCTTCGAATTTTTCATCGGTGGCCGCGAGCTGGCCAACGGCTTCTCCGAGCTGAACGATGCAGAAGATCAGGCCAAGCGCTTCCAGGATCAGGTTGATCAGAAAGAAGCAGGCGACGACGAAGCCATGTTCTACGACGCCGACTTCGTTACCGCGCTGGAGCACGGTCTGCCGCCGACTGCCGGTCAGGGTATCGGTATCGACCGTCTGGTGATGCTGTTCACCAACAGCCACACCATCCGCGACGTAATCCTGTTCCCGGCCCTGCGTCCACAAAAGTAAGATCCGCAGAAATAAGGCCACAGCAGCACAGCTGCCGTCCATGACAATCAAAACGCCCCGCAACCGCGGGGCGTTTTTTTAAAATGCTCACAACAATTGACGAATGCCTACCCCTCATGAGGCTGGCGGTAGCAGCCAATCCCCTTGCCACAAGGTGACGGCCTGACCGGCCATCAGTACCCTCTCCTCCTGCAGTTCAAGCCGCAACTCACCACCACGGGCCGAAATCTGACGGGCCCGCAGTTGCCGTTTACCAAGCCGTTCGGCCCAGAAGGGCACCAGAGCGCAGTGGTTGGAACCAGTAACCGGATCCTCATCGACGCCCACCCAAGGGGCAAAATAGCGGGAGACGAAATCATCATCTGCCCGGCTCGACGGAGCAGTGACTATCAGCCCCCGTCCCGGCAGGGCGCGCAGGGCATGGAAATCAGGCGAAATAGCGCGGATCTCCTCTTCACTTGCCAGTTCCAGCAAGAACTTTGCCCCGACCGCCAAGGTCTGTCGTGGCTGGCAACCAAGCGCGGCAGCATAGGCGGGATCCAGCGTCAGTGGCGTCAACGCGATACGCGGAAAATCGAGCCAAATCCACTCCCCTTCGCGCCAGGCCAGCAGCTCACCACTACGAGTCTCGAAGCGGATAGTCTCGTGTGCAGCTACCGCCCCTGTCTGCCACAACACATGAGCAGCAGCCAAGGTGCCATGACCGCAGAGATCAACCTCGACTTTCGGCGTGAACCAGCGTAACTGGTAATGGGCCCTGCCAAGTTGCACCAGAAAGGCCGTCTCGGAGAGATTGAACTCGGCCGCCATCGCCAACTGGCTGGCATCAGGCAGGGCTGCTCCCAATACGACCACCGCGGGATTGCCCCCAAGGGGCTGCTGACTGAACGCATTGACATGAAACAATCTGATATTGGACATGGCACTTCCTGTGTTATCAAGTGGCTCTCATTTAACGCTCTTTATACCACGCCCCTCTTTTGCTGCGGGAACAGGCGTACCTCTGCCCCTTTAATGCATTAATAGAATAAAGAAGACATTTTTATTCTTTGTTGTTATCCAACACGCCCTTTAATCTGGCCAAAAATCAGACCATGGAAGACGCGTGTGATGCAATTGAAGGATTCCCCATTCAACCTCTCCCCCCTCTCTGACGAGCAGCAACGTCAGCTGGGCCAGGTACTCTCGACCCTCAATACCCAGCAACTGGCCTGGGTGAGCGGATATCTCTACGGACTCTCCCAGACCGGTCAGCAGAGCGTTGCAGCCAGCGCCGCCGTGGCTGCGCCCAGCTGCAGCCTGACCATTCTCTACGGCTCCCAGACTGGCAACGCCAAAGGTGTCGCCACTGCCATCAAGGCGCAGGCCGAAGCCCGTGGCCTACCAGTCACCCTAGCGTCGATGGCCGACTACAAACCCAAGCAGCTCAAGAAAGAGAGCCATCTGCTGGTGGTAGTGAGCACTTACGGGGAGGGTGAACCGCCGGAGAGCGCCGTCGATCTGTTCGAGCAGCTTAAAAAAGGCAAGATTGGCAAGCTGGACGGCCTCAAGTTCGCGGTGCTGGGGCTGGGTGACAGCTCCTACGAATTTTTCTGCCAGACCGGCAAAGATTTCGACGACTTCCTCGCCAAAGCCGGGGCCGAGCGCATTTATGAGCTCGCGAGCCTCGATGTGGATTATCAGGATGCGGCCAAGAGTTGGGGCGAGCAGGCACTCAACGCCATTGCCACGACCCTCTCTACCGGTGTGGCCAGCAGCAGCGTAGCCAGCGCGGTGCAGCAGGCGGTTGGCCACAGCCAATACAGCAAGGAGAATCCCTTCCCTGCCCGCCTGTCGGTCAATCAGAAGATCACCGGCCGGGATTCCACCAAGGATATCCGCCATATCGAGATCAATCTGACCGACTCCGGCCTCACCTATCAGCCGGGAGATGCCCTCGGTGTCTGGTTCGACAATGACGCCGAACTGGTGGGCGAAGTGCTGGCCCTGACCGGCCTCTCCGGTGATGAAGCCACGGCCCACGGCACCTTGCGCGCCGCCCTGACCACTCACTTCGAACTGACCCGGCTGCACGGCGACTTTATCACAGGACTCGCTGACATATCGGAGAACGCGGCGCTGAAAGACTTGGCCGGTGACAAGGCCCAGGTCAATGCACTGGTGGCCTCCGCTCAGGTGGTGGATGTGCTGAAACGCTTCCCGACCGCGCTCACTGCCGAGCAGCTGGTTGGCCTGCTGCGCCCCCTCACCCCGCGCCTCTACTCCATCGCCTCCGCCCAGAGCGAAGTGGAAGAGGAGGTGCACCTGACCGTCGGTGTGGTGCGTTACCCGCAGGAAGATGGCACTGTGCGCTCTGGCGCCGCCTCCTCCTATCTGGCGGATCGGCTGATTGAGGATGGCGAGGTGCGGGTATTCGTGGAGCACAACGACAACTTCCGCCTGCCCGCCAATCCCGACACACCCGTCATCATGGTGGGCCCAGGCACCGGCATCGCCCCGTTCCGCGCCTTTATGCAGGAGCGGGAAGCTCAGGGCGCGGAAGGCAAGAACTGGCTCTTCTTCGGCAACCCCCACTTTACCCAGGATTTCCTCTATCAGGTGGAGTGGCAGCGTTATGTGAAATCGGGGCTGCTGTCGAAGATCTCCCTGGCCTTCAGCCGGGATCAGGCCAACAAGATTTATGTGCAGGACCGCCTGCGCGAGGCCGGGCTTGAGCTCTACCAGTGGCTGGAAGCAGGCGCTCACTTCTATGTGTGTGGCGACGCCAACAAGATGGCCAAGGATGTGCAGGAAGCCCTGCTGGATGTAATTGCCGAACACGGTCACAAGAGCCGTGAGGAAGCAGAAGAGTATTTGAGCGAATTGCGTCGTGCCAAACGTTATCAAAGGGATGTCTATTGATGAGCAAACAACCTCTTTCTCACCCAAAAGCGGGACCGGTCGAAGGGCCGCTGGCCGACAACGAGCGCCTCAAGCGCGAGAGCAACTTCCTGCGCGGCACCATTGAGCAAGATCTGCAGGATCCACTCACCGGCGGCTTCAACGGCGACAACTTCCAGCTGATCCGCTTTCACGGCATGTACCAGCAGGATGACCGCGACATCCGCCCGGAGCGCGCCGCCCAGAAGCTGGAGCCGCTGCACAACGTCATGCTGCGTGCCCGCCTGCCGGGTGGGATCATCACCCCGGCCCAGTGGCAGATCATCGACAAGTTCGCCGAAGAGCACAGCCTCTACGGCAGCATCCGCCTGACCACCCGTCAGACCTTCCAGTTCCACGGGGTATTGAAGCGCGACATCAAGCTGATGCACCAGACCCTCAACAGCACCGGCATCGATTCCATCGCCACCGCCGGCGATGTGAACCGCAACGTGCTCTGCACCAGCAACCCGGTGGAGTCCGAACTGCATCAGGAGGCCTACGAGTGGGCCAAGAAGATATCCGAACACCTGCTGCCCAAGACCCGCGCCTACGTGGAGATCTGGCTGGACGGTGAAAAACTGGGGCAGGATGAGGAGCCGATCCTGGGCTCCAACTACCTGCCACGCAAATTCAAGACCACTGTGGTGATCCCGCCTCACAACGACGTGGATATCCACGCCAACGATCTTAACTTCGTGGCCATTGCCGAGCACGGCAAGCTGGTAGGCTTCAACGTGCTGGTGGGCGGTGGTCTCGCCATGACCCACGGCGACACCAGCACCTACCCGCGCAAGGCGAGCGACTTTGGCTTTATTCCGCTCTCCCACGTGCTGGAGGTGGCGGCCGCCGTGGTCAGCACCCAGCGCGACTGGGGCAACCGGGTCAACCGCAAGAACGCCAAGACCAAGTACACCCTTGAACGGGTTGGCGTCGAAGCCTTCAAGGCCGAGGTGGAGAGCCGCGCTGGCATCCAGTTCGGGCCGGTTCGCCCCTATGAGTTCACCAGCCGTGGCGATCGCTTCGGTTGGGTCGAGGGGATCGACGGCAAGCACCACCTCACCCTGTTTATCGAGAATGGCCGCCTGCTGGACTTCCCGGGCAAGCCGCTCAAAACCGGCATGCTGGAGATCGCCAGGGTGCATCAGGGGGATTTTCGCCTGACCGCCAACCAAAACCTGATCATCGCCGGGGTGCCTGCCAGCGAGAAGGCCCGCATCGAAGGGCTGGCACGCCAATACGGCCTGCTGGATGACGGCGTAAGCGAGCAACGCAAGCAGTCCATGGCTTGTGTGGCCCTGCCCACCTGCCCGCTGGCAATGGCCGAGGCGGAGCGCATGCTGCCAGCGTTTGTCACCGACATCGAGGGCTTGCTCACCAAACATGGGCTGGCGGATGACGCCATCATCTTCCGTGTCACCGGTTGCCCCAACGGCTGCGGCCGCGCCATGCTGGCGGAAGTGGGTCTGGTGGGCAAGGCGCCCGGCCGCTACAACCTCCATCTGGGGGGCAATCTGGAGGGCACCCGCATTCCGCGCCTCTATAAGGAGAACATCACCGAGCCGCAGATCCTGGCCGAACTGGACGCGTTGATCGGCCGCTGGGCCACCGAGCGAAATCAGGGTGAGTGCTTCGGCGACTTCGTGATCCGGGTTGGGGTGATTGCCCCCGTTATCGACTCTGCGAGGGACTTCTATGCCGCTTAATCTGCCGCTTAATGTCACTGAAGATGGCCGCCTTGACCTGCAGGCGCTGCTAGCCCTCGGCCGTGAGGAGCAAGTCGAGGCACTGGCGCCCCTCAACCGGGAGCTGGATACCATGAGCGCCCCCGAGCGGGTGCGCTGGGCCCTGGCCAATCTGCCGGGGGAGCATGTGCTCTCCTCCAGTTTCGGTATTCAGGCGGCGCTGATGCTCCATCTGGTAAGTCGCGAACGGGCCGACGTGCCCGTGGTGCTGACCGATACCGGTTATCTGTTCCCGGAGACCTACCGTTTCATCGACGAGCTGACCGAACGCCTCGCGCTCAACCTGAAGATCTATCGGGCCGAGCTCAGCCCTGCCTGGCAGGAGGCGCGCTTCGGTCTCTTGTGGGAGCAGGGGGTGGAGGGGATCACCCGCTACAACCAGCTCAACAAGGTGGAGCCGATGGACCGCGCCCTGCGTGAGCTGGGGGCCCAGACCTGGTTCTCCGGCCTGCGCCGGGAGCAGTCCGGCAGCCGTGGCAAGCTGCCGGTGCTGGGCATCCAGCGCGGCCGTTTCAAGTTCCTGCCGGTGATCGACTGGAGCAACAAGGATGTCTTCTACTACTTCAAGGAGTTCGACCTCCCCTACCACCCGCTGTGGGAGCAGGGTTATCTCTCGGTGGGCGATGTCCACACCACCGCCAAGTGGGAGCCGGGCATGAGCGAGGAGCAGACCCGCTTCTTCGGCCTCAAGCGCGAGTGCGGTTTGCACGAGGAAAATGGCGAGAACGACGGCTCAGGCATCTAATCCCGTCTTGAAAACCCAACAGAACAACAAGGGCATCCGAAGATGCCCTTGTTGTTATTTGCCCATTGGCATTCGTCCGTCAGCGGCGCTGCCAGGTCTCGAAGCTATAGGGGTGCGGGTTCTTCTCATCGGCAGGGTGGCTCTCGCAATCAACGCGTTGCCACTGGCCATCGTCAAAAGCAGGGAAACGGGTATCTCCCTCCACCGCCAGATCGATTTGCGTCAGATAGAGGCAATCCGCACTCGGCAACATCTCGGCATAGAGATGACCGCCACCGATCACCATCAACTCCTCCACCAAGCTGCCTGCCAACAGAGCCAGCGCCGCCTCGACGGAGCCCACCACCTCAATGCCCTCGACCTGATAGTCGGGATTGCGGCTGATCACCAGATTGCGCCGTCCGGGCAGCGGTCGACCAATAGATTCGAAGGTCTTGCGCCCCATCAATACCGGTTTACCGAGGGTGACACGCTTGAAGTGAGCCAGATCGGCAGGCAGATGCCAGGGCATCTGGTTGTCCTTGCCGATCACCCTGTCGTGGGCCATGGCGGCAATCATGGAAATCTTCATGGGGCCTCTCACCGTCTGTCAGATTATGGGGCGGTTACGGTACACGACCAGAGAGGGGATCGCCAAACCGAAACTGAGGGCACCGACGATAAAGAGCGCCTTGAGGCCGTTCTCCACCGCACTCTGGATCAACTCCATGGTCACGCCGTTGATGTTGAGCTCCACCACCGCAATCATGGTCTTGAAGGCATAACTGCCCGGGATCATCGGAATGATGGAGGCAACGCTGAACACCGGACGCGGCGCCAGCAGACGGCGCGACCAGTAGACGCAGACAAAGCCGACCGTGGTCGCCGCAGCCAGCGTCGCCCACTCGATAGGCATGCCGTAGTGGATAAGCAGGGTACGCAGGCTGTGGGCCAGCGCGCCGCCCATGGCGCAATACTTCAGCATCCGTGGCGGCACGTTGAACAGCATGGCAAACCCCACCGCCGGAATGGAGGACCAGAAGGCATCCTTGGCCAGTAGCCAGAGCAAATCCATCATACTTTCCACCCCCAGATCCCGGTCACCGACATGGCGAGAATGATGCCTATGGCGGCGCTGATGGTCAGCAGGGTCGCGGTCCCCCAGCGGGCCAGCCCCATATTGAAGTAGCCCTTCACCATGTCGGAGACCGCATTGATCAGCGGAAAGCCCGGCACCAGCAGCAGCACGCTGGCCGCCATGGCGAGATAGGGCTGGTCACCCCAGTTAAAGAAGGTGGCGCTGGAGGAGAGCAGGGTGGCAATAAAGCCGGTGGCGGCAAAGTTGATGAGCGGGCTATGGTGATGGCGGGCCATCAGCTGGCGCACCCGCATTGCCACGGCAGACGAGAAACAGGTCACCAGGAAGATGGGCCAGTCACCACCAAACAACAGGCTGAAGGCGCCGCAAGAGAGCCCCACCATGGGGACCACCAGCCAGGGGTGATAGTGAAAGGGGACGATGGCCTCGAGCCGCTGGCGCACTTCACGGGCACCGATCAGCTCTTTCTCCGCCATGATGCAGATCCGCTGGATCTCGCACACCACCTGCATGTTGATGCCATGTTCACGCACCCGCCGGGTAGTAGTAACACAGCCCCCCTGATAGAGGCTGGTGAGCACGATGGCACTGGAAGAGATGGCCATCTCGACACTCTCCAGCCCCAGCGCCATCCCCAGCCGCACCGTGGTCTGCTCGATGATCCGGCTCTCCGCCCCGAACTGGGCCAACATCTGACCCACCTTGACGATAATGCGGGTGATCTCTGTCTGTTGCTCCCGCGACAACACCCGTCTTGGTGTGATACTTCTCATAATCCCTTCGAGTCGTAGCAATAAAAATTTCGGCCATATTAGCCTAACTTTTACTGTTATTCATCCACCCCTATCACAACCTGACTAATTAGGGAAGGTGCGAATAAGCGGGGAAATTCTTCTCGGCTGACGCAGTCATTTCATTTCTTCATGTTTGAGCCGATTTTTTCTCCCGTAAATGCC